>JAADHD010000381.1 GCA_013152075.1 Verrucomicrobiota bacterium
ACGATCATGATTCAGATCCGAACGAGTGGAAAAATCTAGCGGGAGATAATCAAATGACGCTGATCATTGAGTCGCTCCGTAAGTATCTGCCAAGTAACGACGCTCAAGCTATTACCGAGGAGTTTCATTGGAAGGCTCCTTGACGCAGACAAAATATTTGTTTTAGTGTTGTTCCAGTGATCTAGCCCTATCCCCATGAATATAAGATTACTGATCCTAACCCTGTTTTTTTCTTTCATCGTTTCGGCAGTGATCGCGCTTGAACCGATTCCGGACAAACTGGTTGTGCTTACCTTTGATGACTCAGTGAAGTCACATTTCACTCATGTTAGGCCGATTTTAAAAAAATATGGTTTCGGGGCGACGTTTTTCATTACTGAAGGGTTCGATTTTGAGACCAATAAGGAACACTACATGACTTGGGATGAGATCGTCCAATTGCATCGCGATGGATTTGAAATCGGTAATCACACCAAGGATCACATGAAGATTAAGCCTGAAAAGCCGGAGGCTTTGGCGCAGCTCAAGGAGCAACTTGAAGCGATCAATCTGCGTTGCAAAGAACATGGAATCCCCCGACCAACCAGCTTTGCCTATCCGGGCAATGGAATCGATCCTGCTGCTGTGCCGATCCTCAAAGAGCAGGGGATTGTGTTCGCCCGCCGTGGTGGAGCACCGGAGTATCCTTATAAAGACGGTCAGGGTTTTGCCTATGAACCCGGGCTGGATCATCCACTACTGATCCCGAGCGCATGCGATGCTAGACCGTTCTGGAAGCTGTCCGATTTCAAGCAGGGGGCCGATCAAGCCGAGTTCGGTCGCATTGCGGTTCTGCAGTTTCACGGCGTTCCTGACCTTGCGCATCCTTGGGTACATACTCCCGTGGAACGCTTTGAGGAATACATGAGCTACCTCGCGAAAAATGGATTCAAAGTAATTGCGATGCGGGATCTGGCCCTCTATGTCGATCCCGAAATTATCCCGAATGTGCCAAATTTTGTCATTGAAGATCGGAAGAAAAGTATCGCATCAGGAACAAGTCGCGATGATTTCAGAAAGCCGCGGGATGAAGAGGAGTTCAAATACTGGTAGAACATGGTCTAACACAAACGTCCCTTGCATGCACAGCGACCCGCAGTTTCCCGATTGCAAACCCGGTGAAACAAAACGGATGAAGGGGTGGTTATCGTTTTACGAAGGTGATGATATCGAAGCTGAATTGAAACGGATCGGAAAAATTTTGAAGCAAAAATGACCTCAGGATTTATTAAGGCGTTTTGCTCCAAGTATTAAATTCGTTAAGAATCTCCTCTCGCGAACATTTTTCCCGTAGAGCAGTTCGGGTGCTGAAGGTGTAATCCACCATTACTTCGTAATCGGGGATGATGTATTGGAAATCCCAGGCGCAGTTGGTGGTTTGTAATTTTTGATTAAATCCTCCGCCTGAGGGGGAGTGGGCGAAGCGGATGTGTCCATGTTGAGGTGGTTTGAACATCGTCAACCAGATCAGTTCGTCAAAATTACCGTAATAAAAATGCTGGTCAAAACGCATTGGAGAATGGTTACGGTAGAGGGTGTTTCGCTGTATGGCGCCGAAGGTCAGGGCGAAGTTGTCGTCGCGGTGGCGCAGGGTGCTCTCATCATCATGAGCCTGAGTACAGAATTGGCTCCAGGTGTCCGCGTGGCGTTCCATGCCGCCACGGAAGTAGAGGCTTTTATCTTCTGCAGCGTTGATGTAGCTGGCCCAGAAGAGGCCGATATAGTCGTAATCAAATACGTGTTGAGTGGCGCGGCAGCGAAAGGTCATGTCGATGTAATGTGGGGCGACTAGTTCGAATCGCGTCCAACTTTCGAGATGATGCGTGGGAGTGGGAGGCTGGTATAACTCGGCGACTGAGTCGGATATTTTTTTGAAAGTCATCGGAGCGTTGCGTGGTTCAAAAAAAACTTTACTGTCCTCATCTTCGTGAACGCCGGAAAAAATATGTTCGAGGTTGAGTCCGGTGTAGAATGGCACAAATAGATCTCGTTCGATGTTTTTGTGGCGCAGCGACCAAACCCCGTTGTAACCTGCCCGGTGGGTCTCGTGAGCACTGTTGTCGCCGATTACGGCGGTGAGATCCCCGATTTTAAAAGTATCATGAGTCATAAGTGGAAGGATAACCCGAATTGGCGTTATTGATACGCGATTTTAGATCGCAAACTACGAGGTTAAAAATTGGAAAACTCATTAATCAATTCTCATGAGGCCCGACTATCTGACTAATTTGTTAAACGATAATGCGCACCTCGTCCCTTTCCATGCAATCGTGCATGACCACCTTTAATTAACTCTGCAAATTTTCCCTTGAGCGTATTGCGATTCGCTTCGAGTGCATCTGCCGCCTCGGCGATTGATAGTATTTTTCGGGTCAGGAGGAGCTCATAGAGTTTTTGGGCCAGAGGCGATAGTTCACCGGGAAGAGAAATGACCCCAGTTATTTGTTTAGGTTCATTTTGTGATGGCAGGCGTTTTTGTAATCTTTCGATTTGCTGTTTCATTGCGCGGAGAAAAAATAGAATCCATGGCTGCCAGTCGATCATTTCTTTTTGAAATGAGAGTTGAGTGCGGCGCAGTGCGAGATAGTATGCTTCCTTGTTGTGTTCGATCACACTTTCGAGTGAGCTGTATGAGGCGTGATCATATCCGGATCGTAAGAGTAGCAAATGGGTGAGAATACGTGAAAGCCGTCCGTTTCCGTCTTGAAAGGGATGAATTGCCAAAAAAGCGACCTTAAAAATGGCGATTCGAATGAGAGGATGTAATATCGGATTCGATGTTTCTCGACACAGCCAGTCGAGAAGTTGACGGGTGAGCTCAGGGGTCTCGAATGGAGTAGCGGTTTCAAAAACGAGACTAATCTGGTTTCCCTCGGCATCAAACGCGGCGACGTGATTGGGTAGCGTTTTCCATCCACCTCGGTGACGTTCGTCTTTCGAACTGTAACGGAGTAGATCGCGATGAAGTTGTAGCAAAATGTTTTCGCTGACCTCAATGTCCTGCCATGCCGCCTGAATAGTTTCCATCACATAGGCGTATCCTGCGACTTCCTGTTCGTCGCGGGATTGAAAGGATTCAGTTTGCAGGTTTCCAAGCAGTTTTTCAATTTCGGCATCATTTAAATGGACTCCTTCAATACGAGTTGAAGACCCAATACTTTCGATTGTAGCAACGCGACGCAATGAGCTCAAGCGGTCTGGGTCAAGCTTGCCATGAGTTTGCCATTCGCCTTTGAATTCATCGATACTCGCAACGAGACGAAGCATTTCATTATTTGGATGGATATCGGGTGGCAATGGCAGCTGCATTCAATATATTACATCCATTTTCACCCAATTACACCCAATTATATCCAATAACATCTATTAATCGAGATCAGTGCTGACATCGATGCACACACTGTCGGCTTTCAAGCTATGGAGGCGATTTGCAAGTGCTTTTACTGGGGGGCGAGGCAAAATTGAAGAGGGTTTGTAATTTTCATTTCCCGCATTATCAAGCCGCAACGACGCTAGTGAGCGCTATTTTTGCAGGGAAGTGGAAACTGTTGAACTAATTTTTTTGCGTAATCGATATAGATTGTTATCGCTTCCATACAGACAGGGGCAAATTGAGGTGTAGCTTGAATATAGATATGTTTAAAAAATCCCTCGTCCCTACTGTGAGGCTTGCCGTGTTAGCCTTAGTTTGTTTCCACGTAAGTTCGTTATTCTCTGCTGAAGGCAGGAAAAAAAATATTATTCTGATCCTAGCAGATGATCTCGGTTGGTCGGATGTGGGTTATCAAGGTGCGGATTTGATAGAGACGCCACATATTGATGCTCTGGCAAAAAACGGTGCGTCATTTTCCAGAGCTTATGCGATGCCGGTATGCACTCCAAGCCGGGCAGCTTTACTTACTGGAAAACATGCGGCACGACTGCACATGACGATTTGGTCGGAGGGGGCGCTCAAAGGGCCGACGAGCAGGAAATTGTTGCAGGCTGAGTCTTTGCACGATTTGTCCCATTCCGAAACAACACTGGCCAAGCATTTGCAGCAGCAAGGATACTTGACGGCATCGATTGGTAAATGGCATCTGGGAGATGCAGGACATTTTCCCGAGACTCATGGTTTCGACGTGAATATTGGCGGCAATCATTGGGGGGCGCCGCAGACGTTTTTCTGGCCTTACAGCGGATCAGGTTATTACGGCAAAGAATTCCGCTATGTGCCTGGGTTGGCATTTGGCAGTGACGGTGAATATCTCACCGATCGCCTGACTGACGAGGCCTTGAAGGTGATTGATGAGGCAGGGGATCAACCGTTCTTTCTTTACCTCGCTCATTACGCACCTCACGTTCCAGTTGAGGCGAAGGCGGAATACATTGCCTATTTCGAGAAAAAGCTCAAAACGGGGATGCATCATCAAAACGCAACGTATGCAGCTATGGTCAAGAGTCTGGATGATAGCGTGGGGCGGGTGGTCGAGCATCTGAAAAAGAAAGGGCTGACTGATAATACCATTATTATTTTCGCCAGTGACAATGGGGGCTACCTCGGGATTGACCAGAAATCCAAACAAACGACTGCTACCACGAATAACTATCCTTTGCGTTCAGGAAAGGGTTCTTGTTACGAAGGCGGGATTCGTGTTCCCTTGATTGTGAATTGGCCGGGGGTGACTTCATCGGAAAGCGTGATCGCTGAACCGGTGATGATTACTGATATTTTTCACACTCTGGCTCGCGCAGGGAAGTTTGATTTGGCGGTTGAATTTCCAAATGATGGAGTTGATCTAAAACCGCTCTTGCTTGGTTCCAAAACGAAGCTGAAGAGAGAGGCTTTGTACTTTCATTTTCCGCATTATTATTCCACTACAACTCCGGCGAGCGCAGTGTTGGCTGGTAGGTGGAAGTTGTTGCGCTACTACGAAGATGATAGGCTTGAGTTGTTTGATCTGGAGCAAGATCCCTCTGAGGAAAAAAACGTTGCGGCTGCGCATCCTCAGGTGACGGAGAATTTGTTGGGAAAATTGAAGAGTTGGTTAAAAAAGAGCGGTGCAAATTTTCCGATGAAAAACATCGGAAGACGGAGGAGGTGATTTTCGGAAATTGGAAATGGTATGATGAAAGCAAGCGAGTTAATGTTTAGGAAACGGGAGGATTGTCGTCCAGTACCAATAGGTATGATTTTTCTGCTGGGTGTGTGGGTGCTATTTACCGTGCTTATATCAAGTCGGGCAGAAGAAAAGCACGACATTTATGGAGGAGTGACTGCGATCAAGGGGCAGAAGACAGGGTGGTTTCATGTCGAAGAAATTGATGGGCGATGGTTTTTCGTGACTCCGGAGGGGAACGCTTTTTTTTCTTTGGGAGTGACGCATGCCAAGGATTGTATTCGTAAGGATGAATTGGGTTTGTTTGCCAGCAAGTTTGATAAGGATCCGGTGAAGTTGAGTGAATTTATTTTGGAGCGTTCAGCTGAGTGGGGGTATAATACCGCAGGTTATGGGGTGTTGCCGGCAATGGAGAAAAAAATCCCCTATGTGGCTTCGATTTGGACAGAAGGGCCGAGATCTCGGTCGGTAGGGGAGCGCTCAAAGAACACGGATATTTTCGACCTGAAGGTGCAGGAACGGTTGCGAGTAACCGTTAGAGAAAAAGCGGAGCGTCATATTGGTAATCCTTTTTGTCTGGGGTATGTATTTATTGATTTGCCCATTTGGCATCCTGCCAGCGGAGGCCGGAAGGGGGGCGAGACTTATGTGGATTACATTCGCGGTCTGGCCCCAGAGGAGGCAGGGCGAAAGGCTTATGTGATTTTTTTGGAAAAACAATACCAAGGAAATGTGACTAAATTTGCCGGGATTTACGGTGTTAAAGCTAGCTCCTTTGACGCTTTGGCTTCAAGTGAGTTGAGCAAGGTGCAGGTGCGCAAGAATAATAAAGTGAAGGTGGACGATGAGTTGTTTCTTAATCAAATGGCGGACGTCTATTATGAATGTGTGGTGGGGGAGTTGCGAAAACTTGACCCCAATCATCTTGTTCTGGGAGATCGCTTGATGGCTCTGCCGGAGAGGACTCCTGATTCTATTATCGCCACAGCGGCCAAGTATGTAGATGTGATCACTTTTCAGCCGATGGGAACCAAAAAACTGATCGGTGGATACATTGATCATATCTTCGAGCTGACCGATAAACCAGTGTTCCTGGCAGATGTAAACACAATGACGATGAGGCCGGAGAAAGGTTTGGTGGATAGCAGTGCGTATGAACGCGCCGCAGGCGAGTACACGCAGAAATATTATCTTGATGCGATTGAGAGTAAATATTGTATTGGAATCAACCGCTGCACCATTCGCGATTACCAACCATGGAATCCTAAATTTCATCGCCGGGGCTTGCTCAAGGCTGATGATTCGCCGTATTCAGTTTTGATTGACTATACCCAACGAGTAAACAAACAGGTGTTGGAGCAGGTTTATAAGGGCGCGGCATCTAAGCGGGAGTGACCGTGTTTATTGAAGCACTATTTTAAATGTTTAAAGTCAGTTTTTTCATGATTGTAACACGATAGAATATTTTTTTAGTGGACAGTATATTCGATTACTATTTATCAATCGCTCTTTTGGCTCCTTTTCGGTCAAAGGTCGCGTTGTTTGCTTTGAAGTGGGATAGTAATAATAACACGAAATGAGAATGGAATTTAATAATAGTGTTAGATCGATGTTTTGTCGGAACTCTGCAACGTCGATGCTAATGGTGGCATTTATTTTAAGTTGTTTTTCTGTGACAGGACGAACGGACTCTTTGGTGAAGTGCGATTTCTCTAAAATGTTTAAAGTCGAGCTCGACAAAGATTCGCCGATTGGCGAAGCGAGCATTCGGGAGCATGCGATCGTATGGCACCCGCAGAAGAAAAAATACTACCTGCTGGCAGATGTCATTCCTCTGAGTTGGAAGCTACACCCCAATACTTATGATACGGAAATTCATCTTTTTTCCAGTCCCGATTTGTCTGAATGGAAATATCATGGTGTCGCCATTGAGAAAGGCAAGGCAGAGGACGCGCACGACAAATTTGGCGTCGCTAGCCCCGTTGCAGCCGCATTGGTAAATGGTGTTATTTACTGCCCCTACAGCGCTCGACGAACTCCGGAATATACCGGGCGCAGTGTAGGGCTGGCTTATTCATCCGCTGACCCGGAGAAGCTTCCTTGGAATAAAACACAACGTCCCATTTCAGATCTGCCGGGTGAAGACGATGACGTTGCTATTGTCAAAGATGACAAAACAGCTTTGTTTCATTTGTATCATCGCACGGCTTTATTTCACAGTGCAGGGAATGATTACAACATTGTGCATAGCCAATCAGCGACTCCCTTGGATGAGGATTCCTGGACCAAAGCAGTTCCGGTCATTGATCGCCCCGGTGACGTTCGGGCTCAGGAGCTTACTGGCGTAGCTTTGATGGACGGGCGTTATCACCTGTTCGTGATGGAGCATCTCTATAAGGGTGGGGTAAAAATTGCTCACTTGGTGTCAAACAAACCGGCTGGCCCCTTTCGATTTTATCAAAAAAATCAACGCTGGCTGTCGTGGAAGGAGCAAGCAAAGAACGTTATCTATAGTGGGCACATCACCCCTGTTGTTAAAAATGGAGAATTGGTGGCATTTTTCTGGACGGTATCTCAAGACGGTAAGCGTTACGGGTTGTTGGGGCACCCTGTGCTTAACTCCCCTATAGGAAAAGGTGTTGGAAGGTAAGGGCCACGGCATAAGGGCCACAGCAATAATAAAACACCTCAAATTATCTGTCATTTTTCCGGAAACAGCTTGTAAAGCTGTGCCACACTTATGACCATCACTTTCATTCCCATCCGCTGCTTTCGTGGGGGTTGATTTCTTGTTGGTGAGTGGTAGTTTTGGTATTTGCAATCGTGGGGTGTTTTTGTTAAACCTGTCCTGTTTTATATAGGGTGGGCTGCCGATTTTTTTTGCAAATTAACTCACGGAATCTAAATCTAGATGGAATCGAATTTTCGGACAACATCAGTAGAGTCTCCCGTAAAGGCCTCGACGGGACTCTTGACGGCGGGGGTGGTAGCTCCCGAGGAGACTCTGCGCCGATTGCGCGAAATTCTTGAAAAAGCAGAAGACGAAAACGCCTTCCTGGCCGCCGCCCTGGATTTTGCCCGAGTGGCCACGAGTGGTGTGGCGGTATTCCTTTTTGAGAAGAGCGCAGATACGATAGCCATCAGGGCAAGTTCATTTGCGTCTCCGTCGGGGGGGGATGATTTGAAGATGGCCGCGGTCAAAGTGGCGGCAAGTGCATTCAAGACCGGAGTCAGTATTCGAGAAGTCGCCCCGCTTGGAGGGAATTCACACGCCGTGCTAGGTGCGTTTTTTGAGCGTGAAGAACAGGAGGGAGTAACGCAAGCCGTGCTGGTGCTGGTGCTGAGTCCAGATCGCGCTCCTTTCGCCAGTCCTATTTTCACAATCCTCCATCTGATAACGAGAATTTTTTCCGAACGGGGATATGTCGATCGGCTGAATCACATGGATGCGGTGTTCTTGCAATCGACCTTGTTGGTCGACTTGTTTTCCCGAGTCAGTCTGGTCACGACTTACAAGGATGCATTGCACCTGTTGGCCAGTGAGCTGCGCGAGTACTTTGATTGCCAGCGTATCGGTATCGGAGTGGGGGAGGGAATGAAGTGTAGGCTCGACGGTCTTTCAGGAGTCAGTCGAATTGAGGCGGGCAGTCAGGGCTCCGGCTTGTTGCGCGCGGCGATGCGTGAAGCGCAGAGTGTGCGTAAGACAACGGCTTTTCCTGCGATGAAAAGTGACGCAGAAGAATTGTGGCCAGCGGTGGATCAAACCGAACTGTTGAGTGCTTTTCATTCAGGTCAATCCGTGACGCTTCCGCTGAATGACTCGAACGACAAAAGGGTGGGGGCTTGGACCTTTCTTTGGAAGCAGGGGGACGTTGTCACTGAGCGTAAACTGGAATTGATTCGGGCGGCGGGTCCGCATGTGGCATCGCTGGTAGAGTTGGTTCGTCTCGCTCATCCGCGGGGAGTGCGCGGTTTTATCAGGAAATACTGGGTGCGGGCGAGCCGTTCAAAAAAGAATACCATCGTGGCGGCTCTGGGTATTGTAGTTGCCATTTTTTTATTCCCGGTCTCTTATCGCGTTCCTGCAAGCTGTGAGGTTCAACCTTATTTCCTTCAGCAAGTGGCGGCGCCCTTTGACGGGGTGCTTGAGAAAACATTTGTGCGACCGGGTGATCGAGTTAAAGAGGGACAGTTGTTGGCCAAATTGGATGGCCGGGAAATTGGCTGGCGTTTATCGCAGGCTATCGCACAGAGAGAAATTGCCCTGAAAAAAAGAAACCAGGCGCAGGCGGGGCAGGAAGATATTGTGGCAGCACAGATGGCGGCCCTTGAGGCGGATGCCGCAGGACTGGATGTGACCTTGCTCGAATTTCAAAAACGAAATCTTGAGGTTCGTGCACCCTCTGCCGGCTATTTGTTGACGGGTGATTTGGAGCGCTCTGAAGGGGTGCCTGTCACCTTGGGGCAAAAACTTTTTGATGTTGCTCCGATTGAAATTCTTCGCTTGGAAATATCCATTCCCGATTCTGAAATCCGTTGGGTGAAGAGCGACATGAAGGTGACTTTTCGCTTGGAAGCCTTGCCGCATAAGAAGTTTGAGGCGGTCGTTGAAGAAGTTTATCCGGTGTCTGAAATCGTTGATGGGGAAAATGTCTTTGTGGCCCTGGCCCGTGTTGATAATAGTTCCCTTGAGTTGAGGCCCGGCATGCGGGGTCGAGCGAGGGTCATCAGTCAACGACGCTGTCTGGGGTGGATACTTTTCCACAAACCATGGGATTATCTGAGGGTGCGATTATGAATCCGGGAGCGAGCAGTGAGAGCGAAGCAAAGTCTGTTGCCACGGATCACGCGGTTGCTGAACTGGCAGCTGCACGACCGTGTTTGCGGCGTGATCTTCTATTTACTTTTCAGGTGTTGGGCGGGAAGCCGTCTTATGTGCTCGAAGATTTGACCAACCGGAGATACTTTCAGCTGGGCTTGGCTGAGTACCGTTTTCTAATCGATCTCGATGGCAAACGCAGCGCCAGGGAGGCGCTCGCATTGAATGCCAGGGCGATGGGGGCGAGTGCGCTGAGCGAGTCCCGGGTACAGAGTCTATTGTCGTGGCTGGTGGAGAATGAGCTATCAGAAACGGAAACGGCCGGGCAGGAAGACCGTCGGCGGGAGACGGTGTCTGAACGTGAGAGTAAGACACCTGCAAAGCTTCTCCAGAATGCTTTTTTCATGAAAATTCCCCTGGGGAATCCCGATGCCTTTCTCAATAAAGTGGCACCGTTGCTGAAGTGGAGTCTTTCACCGCTAGCAATGGTCGTCTGGCTCGGTCTGATGATTTACGCGGGTGCCGAATTGATTTACCACTGGCGACCGTTTATGGAATCAACGCGACAGGTTGCATTGCCGAGTAACTGGGTGTTCTTGTTAGTCTCGTTTGCTGGCTTGAAGCTGATACACGAACTCTGGCACGGTATCGCGGCCAAGCGGTATAAGGCTCCGGTACCGGAGTGGGGTGTTCGGCTTTTGGCGCTGATCTCTCCTCTCACTTATATAGATGCGACTTCCACTTGGAGATTGCCCGATCGTTCTTCGCGTATGGTTGTCGCTGCGGCTGGGATGTATGTGGAATTTTTCATTGCGGCAATCGCCGTGATTGTCTGGGTTGAGACCAGTCCTGGAGCCGTGAATACCATGGCTTACAATATTGTTTTCACCGCTTCTCTGGTGACGCTGTTTTTTAATGGCAATCCGTTGATGCGTTTCGATGGTTATTACATTTTGATTGATCTGATCCAGATCCCCAATCTCGGAGCGAAAGGGCAGCGTTTTGTATCCTGGGTAGGTCGCAAATACCTGCTGGGGATGGAACACCAGGAACTTAGCCACAGTATTCAATCCCGGATTGTGCCTATCGGAATTTACGGTGTGCTGGCCGCCATTTGGAAGGTCGTGATCTGGGTAGGTATCATGATTATGGTTAGTCATTTGTTCAAAGGGGCCGGGCTGGTGCTGGTGATGCTGGCATTGATCACCGGTTTGGTCGGGATGATCAAGAAAGCGACAAAGCTGGTTTTTGCGGGTGATCGAGGCGTGCGTATTTCCTATGGAAAAACTTTCAGTCGAATTGGGGCGATTGTTGCTTTGATTGCGGCGGTGCTGATTTTTGTTCCGGTCAGCCCTTCACCCACTCTGGTGGCGGTAGTGGATCAACCGGGAAAAGCGCTGCTGCGCATTGATACCGATGGTTTTGTGCGCGCGGTTTATGTATCCAATGGCGAAGCGGTGCACAAAGGGCAGTTGCTGGCGCGCTTGGAGAATCCCCTCAAGAGCCTGGAGTTGGAACGTCTCCGGCTTGACGCTGCGAGATCCCGTTTGATAAGTCGGAAGCATTTTGAAGAGGGGAACATCGCTGCCCACCAGGCGGAGGAGGAGAATTTAGTCAGTTTGGAAGAAGGGGTTCGCACCTTGGCAGAAGAGGTGGCTTCCCTCGAAATTGTTTCACCGATCGATGGCGCTATCCACGCAGATCGTCTGGAATCGCTTCAGGGGCATTATTTGAGAACCGGGACCATCGTGATGTCGGTACTACCGAAGCTTCCTGACGAATTGCTGGTACTCATTCCGCAGCAGGAAATTGAAGCTTTTTCGCGTCGCCAAACCGAAAATCTCAGTGTGAAAATCCGGGGAAGGCATGGGACTTTTCGTGCTCAATTGGAGCGAATCGAGCGGCAGGCAAAGGTGAGTTTGCCGAGGTCTTTGTTGGCATCTACGGTTGGCGGCCCTTTGCCTGTAAGGCAGAGACCTATGGTCGAGAATGACCGGGAACGGGGATTGATGGAGGGCAGGCGGGCGGTGTCTCTGGAGCAATATAGTGCCGAAGACTCTATGCTCGCGGGGCTCGAACTGGCGACGGCGCATCTGCTGGCATACGCGCGCCTGGAACCTGGTACCGTTCGGGAAGGGGAAATCCTGCGTGAGGGTGAATGGGGTTATGCCAAGTTAGAGGGAGGACAGAGATACCGTCTCGGATCGTGGTTATTTGATAAGGTAGGGGCTTATCTCAGGGAACGTTTGGAAAAAGTGAGGGATCAGTCGGCAACGTAGGGGGAATATCCAATGTCGAACAAGCTCCTTCGCCGGGCTACGGCGGTCAAGAGGAGTGAAGAAGTTGGGGAGAACCGCTAATGGACGCGAATAAACGCGAATAGGAAAAAGGCTAGAGATATGAAGCTGAGCCTGTATGATTTTCGTGTTTTTTCTGGTCTTAAATTTTCATCTATTCAATATTATTAGTCCCGCGGCCGCGGGATCCATTCGTGGTTCGATTTGATTTGTTTGGATGTGAGCGTCGACTTGAATAGTCGCGACTGATCAGTGCTCAGGGACGAGCACATGGGCCTGGGATCCGCCGCGGATGGCGCGGTTCATGTTATCGATGCGAAGTCTGATTCTTACAGTGTTACTGGAGGAATCGATCACGGGAGAAATGAACTCGATTTTTCCGCTGACAGGTTTTGGAGGGTTTGGGTTCGAGCGGGTTTTTTGATCCAACTCTATGGATAGCATGTCGCCTATTTTGATCAACGCCACCGACGCTGCAGGTACGTGAGCCGTTGCCTTGAGGGCATCAATTTCGACGATCTGAATCAAGCTCTCATCCCGGCTGGCTTCGAGGGTCGTGACCGTTTCGGCGATGTCTTTGTTGATTTCTGAAACGATTCCATTGATGGGGCTGCGTAGAATCCGCTGAGCAAGTTCCTGTTTGATTTGTTCGGCCTGAAGAAGGAACACGCGTTGTTGTTCCTGCGCTTCGATCAGACGGCCTTCGCTGGACTTCATGTTGGCCATTTGCCGTTCGAGTTCAAAATTATTGGATAAACCCTGAGTGTCGAGATCGGCAAGCTTGTCGTAGCGGCCCTTCTCCAGTGCTAATTCGCTTTCTGCTGACAGGATCCGACCTTTGTTTTTCGACTGAGCGGTCGCAACTGCGAGACGTGCTTCGATCACTTCGCTGTCGAGTTTGATCAAAGCATCGCCTTTTTTCACCGTCTGCCCTTCTTTAACGAGGAGTTCGCGGATGACTCCGCTTTCTACAGGGGAAATTTCAATATTGCGGTAGGGCTCCAGATAGGTGAGGACTCGCAGGTGAGCGGAGGGCTGTTGGCCGAATGCAACAGATGTGCCGGCCAGAAGGATTAGAAAGAGTGTCAGATAAAGGCCTTTCATCACGCCAGTGTTTTCTTGGTTTGATCCAGCCACTCGTCACGATGTGACATCTGGAGCCGCTGCAGATACCGGATACGCTCTACCCTGTGCTGCAATTGGTCAATGGATTTACTGATCGCCGGATCCACCTGGCCTTGTTCACTGGCGTGGCTTTTTCTGATTTGCTCGCCAAGTTCGGGATCGTAATGTTCGAAGAGAAAGTCATCTGCGCTCACATAGGAACAAGCCGTCCCTACTTGCCCCTGACGGGCAGTGCGTCCAATCAGCTGCCGATCGATGCGGCTGGATTCATTGCGTTCAACGAGGATCACGTGGAGGCCCCCGCTCGCTATAGTCTCAGGGCTGAGATCAATATGGGTGCCTCGTCCCGCCATGTTGGTCGCAATGAGGATGCTTCCCTGTTTCCCGGCCGTTGAAATGATATCGCCTTCTTCCTCATCCTGTTTGGCATTCAATATGCGATGGTTGATGTCGCTTCCTTTTAGCAATACGGAAATATCTTCACTAACCTGGATGGTACGAGTTCCCACTAGAACAGGCTGGCCAGTTTGTTTGCGTTTCTGAATATCCTGCAGAATAGCGGCGAAGCAGGCTTCCTGGGAAACGTAAACCTGCTCCGGGAGAACATCGCGAACACAGGGGCGATGTTCAGGAA
>JAADHD010000304.1 GCA_013152075.1 Verrucomicrobiota bacterium
TCGACGAGGCCACTGCCAGTGTTGATACCGAGACGGAAAAGCTCATCCAAGAAGCCCTGGAAAACCTGATGACAAACCGCACTAGTTTTGTCATCGCCCACCGCCTGTCCACTGTTCGCAATGCCGACCGCATCTATGTCATGGATCGTGGACAGGTGATCGAAAAAGGTACCCACGAGGAACTCATACAGAAAGGCGGCCACTACGCCACCCTTGCTCGAACTTCTCTGATCGCCGAGAAGGAGGGTTAACCAACTCCTCTCACCCAATCAGTTAAGGTAACTTTTAAGTTGGAATATTTAAAATTACCTGCCAAAGTCAGGAATGACTCGCATATTAACCTTCATCCTGGCAGTTACGTGCTTCACTGCCATCGCTGACGATAAGGGCGCTTCACCCGTATTCAAAGCATCTGACACCAAGTCGATCACCGCCAAGAACGGGCAAAAAATCACTGTGCGAGGAACTGTGTCCACCGTCAGGAAATCAAAAGGCGGTGCCAATTTTATTAATTTTGCAAACAGTGAGTTTTATTTGATCACCTTCAGCAGCGACCTCAGCGCTTTCGCTGACGGAGAGCCAGCCGACCTCTACCAGGGCAAACATCTCGCAGTCACAGGGGTGGTCTCGATTCACAAAGACAAACCCCAGATGAAACTACTCCGCCCAGACATGGTCAAACTCATCAGCGAAGACGAACCGCTTTCCACTCCGTCAATAACCGAAACGCATGAACTCTCAAAACAGAAAGCCGTTACCCCGCCCGCTAAACTACCAACTTCAAAGAAAAAAAGCACTAAAACGCCGGTGGATCCGAAAAAGTATTTCAAATAGCTGGCCCCGTTCCTACTAGCTTCTCGACATACTTCGCCAACATATCGAACTCCAGATTCACCCGCTGCCCGACTTGGCGTTCTTTTAAATTGGTGATCTCCATGGTATGCGGGATCAACCAAATGGTAAAACTATCTTCGCCAACTTCCGCAGCGGTCAGACTCATCCCATCCACACAGATCGACCCCTTGTTAATCAGATAACGCGCAAAATTTTCCGGCAACGAAACCTTCAATCGATAATCCTGCCCCACAGCTTCCAGTTCCAAAATCTCACTGGTGCAGTCAACGTGACCTTGCACAAAATGCCCGCTCATCCGGTCAGTCGCCTTCAAGGCACGTTCCAGGTTCACAACGCCACCCGCCTTTAAATCCCCCAGATTTGTCACCCGACAAGTCTCCGCCAACAAATCAAAGGTCACCACGTCGTTTTTGATCATCGTCACCGTCAGACAACAACCATTTACCGCCACGCTCTCTCCCTGACGCAAATCTTCCGCAAAAGGAATGCCCAAGCTCAAACGAAAACCCGCCTCCACCGACTCCATCGCCCGAACTTCTCCACAAGACTCAACAATTCCAGTAAACATATGATGAAAAGAAACCACTGATTCACACTAATGAACACTGATTTTTTTATTTTGAAAAGCAGCTTTACAAATCTTTAATCCCTAGTGCTCACAGATTTCTCAATTCGCGTTCATGCCTGACCATTAGTGGCTCTCTTTCCTCACCCCAAGGCCACTAAATAAATAATCGCTAACATCACCACCGCCAGACAAGCCGTGATTCCCACAGGAAATGCTCCGCGTTTGGCTCGCAATACCAGTTTTTCCTTACGTGCCGTTATCTCATCCGTTTTCAAACCTATACCCATCCAATAAGGCACCAACAAACCTCCTAATATCTCAGCGGGCGCAGTGCGAAAAAATCGCCCCACCCACGCTGTAGAACGAACGGCAATCACATCGTTCACCTTTGTGTTGATCCCGTTCAGGCTCTTATCCATGATCCGATAAAAAGCCACGCCGCCTTTGCGGTAAAACCAATCGACATCCAAGCTGATCGTTGCTGTGCGTTTGAGCATCGGCAAGAAAAGAAAAAATACCAGCGCGGAGAACATCAGCAACTGCATCTGAGTCACCAAATGACTGGCGGTGTAAGCTTTATAATCCACCGCATAAGGCAATATATCGTAAAGCATCTGCGGTTGAATCCCTAGCCAAATACACAGGAAAGATAAAATCCCCATTGCCCACAACATCGTTTTCGGAGCTTCTTTAGGGCGCAATCCTTTGTCTTGATTGAAAAAGACAAAATAAGGAAATTTGATACCCGCATGGAGAAAAACCCCCGCAGATGCCAACTCCAAAACCAACCAAACCCAAAACAACTGCTTGTACTCCGTCGCCGCAATGATAATGGTCTTACTGGTAAAGCCACTGGTCAGCGGCACCGCCGAAATCGCCAAGGCTCCGATGCCACCAAACAACAAAGTCCACGGCATGGTTTTATACAAACCACCCAAATCCGTGCAGCGACTTTTCCCCGTGCGATACAACACCGCGCCAGCTGACATCCACAGCAGTGACTTGTAGATGATATGACAAAAAGCATGCGCCACCGCTCCCGCAATCGCCATCTTGGTGCCAATACCTGCCGCACAAACCATGAAACCCACCTGATTGATAATCGAATAGGCCAGGATGCGCCGCATGTCGTTTTCCAGCAGCGCATACATGATGCCGATCACCGCCATCACACAACCGATCACCATCAGCGGTTCCCATCCGGGAAATCCACGCAGCAAGGTATACACCGCCGTCTTGGTCGTATAAGCGCTGAGAATCAACCCTCCCGTCACGCTGGCCTCGGGGTACGCATCCGAGAGCCAAGCCGAAAACAAAGGAGCCGCGGCGTTGACCAAAAATCCGGCCAGAATCAGCCAGGTTCCCAGATTGGCATCAGCGTAATCGAAACTATCAAAGGCGATGCTGCCGCTAGACGAAACCGTCATCACAATGCCCGCCAACAACAGCAGTCCGCCAAAGATATGCACCATCACATAACGGAAAGCAGCTTGTTTGGCTCGCAGGGTATTACGAGCGATGATCACAAAAGCTGACGAGATCGCCATCAGCTCCCAGTATATATAAAGAGTGATCAAGTCTCCGGCAAAAATCACCCCTAAAGCCGCACCGATATAGACCAACGCCCACACATGCTGAAACGCTTTTTTGACATAAAAAGCGAACAAAAAAGCGACCGCCGCGTTCAGGGTAAAAATATAACCAAAGGCCTTGCTGAGCTTGTCCACCCGCAACGGTTCGAGCGCGTCAAAAGTAGGCAGAAAATCCAGTTTCGGCCCCTCTCCAAATGACAACTGAGAGATGTGCCAAAAAGTATAAATCGGCAGAGCCACCAGAAAAATATTCCGCGCACGACCGCGCAGCAGCATGGTGATCAATGCTCCAGCGAACAGCAATAGTGATGGAGGGATATCAGTCAGCATGGCCGTCGTCTATGTCTTCTGGGATCACATCATCCTCGATGTGATCGTTATAATAATCCTCTCCGCGCTTCACCCACTTGCCCAAGCCCTTCGCCAACAAAATCATCGCCGTGCAACCGATAAAACCCAGCAGCGCGTAAAAACCAAAAATTCCGTCGATACCAAAATGTGGATGACGATGAACAAACAACTCCGCCACCACCGACAGAGCACAGGCACCCCACAACAAACGCCACAAAAGACGTCGCGAGGACGGACGGTCAAACCAATCGGATTCTTTTTTTTGCTCAGCCATTTTTTATCCAGCATCACCTACCATCAGACTGGCAAGCTTTAAAAGCACTTGAGGTTGCAGAAACAATACAATAGCCAGTATAGAAGTCACACAAAGCGGCAACACCGCTGCCCACGGAGCCTCTGCCGTCGACTTCCAAGA
This sequence comes from Verrucomicrobiota bacterium, assembly GCA_013152075.1. Lineage (GTDB taxonomy): Bacteria > Verrucomicrobiota > Verrucomicrobiia > Verrucomicrobiales > DEV007 > JAADHD01. Next base: position 3,782 of record JAADHD010000304.1, read on the forward strand.
AAAAGGCTGACTCGAGAGTTGTCGATCTTTGGGAAAGAAAGCGTGATAAGCAATCGGCAACAAATAAGCCGCATTCAACAGCGTGCTCACCAGAAAAACGGTCACTAACAGCGGCTGCCCCGCATCCATCGCGCCCGTCACTAGATAAAATTTACTGATCAATCCTCCCGTCGGCGGCAGGCCAATCACGCTCAGGGCCCCAATCGTGAAAGCGATAAAGGTCAGCGGCATCTTGCGCCCCAGCCCATCCATCTGGCTGACATATTTTTTACCCGTCGCTACAAAAATCGCTCCCGCGCACATGAACAAAGTGATTTTACCCACCGCGTGCATAGCGATGTGCGCCATCGAACCAATCACCGCCCGATCCTCCAGCAAAGACACTCCCAGAATGATGTAGGCCAACTGGCCAATCGTCGAGAAGGCCAATCGTCGTTTTAAATTATCCTGCGTCAGCGCGATCAATGACGAAGTGATCACCGTGAAAGCCGCGATCCAAGATACCACGATGGCGATGTCCAACGTCTTCAAAAACTCCAGGCCAAACACACCAGTGAACACCCGAATGATACAGAACACGCCCACCTTCACCACCGCCACCGCATGCAATAAAGCCGATACCGGAGTCGGCGCCACCATCGCGCCTGGCAACCACGAATGAAACGGCATCAGTCCTGCTTTGGAAAAACCAAACGTAAAAAGCAATAACAGCACCAGCGCTACCGAACCCTCTATCCCAGTGCCCGCAAGAAATCCCGCCGCCGAAAATTCGAGCCCCGTTGCCGAAGCTTTGACATAACAAAAAATCAAAGCAGGCAGGGCAAAACCCACCGAGGTTCCAAGCAGATACGCGAGATATTTTCTCCCACCACCACGCGCTTCTTTGTCCTGATGATGAGTGACCAATGGCCAAGTTGCCAGCGACAGCATCTCATAAAACAAATAAAGCGTCAGCAAATTGCCCGCAAAAGCCACTCCCATTGTCGCCGTCAGGGATACCGCAAAAAATACAAAAAATCGCGTCTGCGAATGCTCCTTCAATCCACGCATATAACCCACCGAATACAGCGAAGTCACGATCCACAAAGACGACGCCACCAAAGCAAACAACATGCCGAGCCCATCCACACGAAACTTGATCGGCACGTCCTCGGTGATCTGCACCAGAGTACATTCCAGCACCTTGCCCGACAATACTTCGGGCACCATTGAAATCACAAAACCCAGCATCACGACACCCGCCACGAAGGTCGCTCCCTCCCGCAAAAAGGACTCCTTGCGCAACAGCAAAATCGGAATGACCGCCAACAAAGCCGTCAGACAAGCCCACAGCGGCGTATAAGTCTGAATCACTTCCGGCATCAGCCCTGCCCTCCTTTCCCTGACAAAACATTCATCCCAATCACTTGTGAACCATTCAATGCTCGCTCAATCAATTCCACGATATCGCTGTTGAAAATCCCCAGCAAAACAATGATCGCGGCACTTGCCAACAGCGGCACCAAAGAACTCACGTTCGCCTCTTTGATCACGGACACTGTCGAATGATTCTCGTGATGGCCATGCCCTTCAGCCGGTTTTTTGCCAAAATAAGCAATCTCGAAAATCCGGAAAAACAACACTGCATTCACCAGGCTGGATATCAACAACGCCACCACGTAACCCCAATGACCAGATTCCATTCCTCCCCGAATCAAATACAGCTTACTGAAAAACCCGCAGGTTGGCGGAATGCCGATCATCGCCAGTGCCCCAACCACAAAACCTGCCATCGTCACCGGCATTTTACGAAACATACCGTCCAACTGATCGATCCGCACCACCCCGGCTTGTTTTAGAAAAATGCCCGCTGCCAAAAACATACACAATGTCATAAAGGCGTCACTCATGATGTGATAAATCGCCCCCACCATCCCCCAATGGTTCGCCATCCACGCCCCACCCACCATGTAGCCCACTTCAGCGACGATGAGATAACAAAACATTTTTTTCAATTCCACCTGAGCCAACGCCATCACCGAACCCGCCAGGATAGCAACTATAGCCATGCCAACTAGCCACTGCGCGTACTGCAGATTCTCAAACACCCACTCAGTGCCGAACACTGTCAGCATCATGCGAATCATCACATAGACCCCCACCTTGGTCATCAGCGGAGCCACCACACAGGACGTCGATGATGGGCAGTAAGAGTAAGCATTAGGCAGCCATCCAAAGAGCGGGAAAAAAGCCATCTTGATCATCAGCCCAACGAGGATCAACACAAAAGCCACCACAATCGTGCTCGACGAGCCATCCAAAGCCAGGATCGCCTGATGAATTTCCATCATGTTCAAAGTGCCGGTGCGCAAATAAAGATAGCCCACGCCAAGTAAATAAAACGACGCCCCAATCGTTCCCATGATGATATAACTGAACGCCGCCGTCGCCGCGCGTCGCGATTTTCCCATTGCGATCAGCGCATAAGACGTGAGCGAAGAAACCTCCAGCAAAACATACAAATTAAACGCATCACCAGAGATCACCATGCCCGACAAACCCATGATCAACAGCAAATAAAGCACGTAAAACAAAGGCGTCTTTTCTGTTTTGTCCTCCTGCACGCGGCGAAAAGAAAAGATCGCCGTCAACAGCCCCACCGTAGTGATCGTCAACAGCACCAGCGCGTTGATCGTATCGATCCTCAGTTCGATACCGATACCCACCGGCCGACTCCAACCGCCAACAAAATAACGGATCACTCCCCCATTAATCACCTGCTGTAAAATTCCCACAGACACCACCACAGCTAAACTCAAAGCTGTCACAGCCAGAGGAAAACACACACGCCGATCCACCATGCCGGACAGACCCACAAGTAGTGCTCCAAACAACAGCACCAATAATACGATGATAGGGTATTGCTCAGCCATCGTTCTCCGCTGCTTTTATTTTAGCAAGAATTTCGTCTTCTTCCAAAGTCCCATAGTTTTTATAAATCACCTGCGTCACCGCCAAGGCCACGCCCAACGTCGCCACCCCCACCACAATTGCCGTCAACATCAAAACGTGAGGCAATGGGTTAGAATAATCATCAGGATTGATCGCATGAGCCTCATGATTAGCCACCGGATGCCCCTCCACATGCTCGCCCGCTTCTACCTGCTCCGTCTCCGCCGCATGGTGCTCCAGAATAGGAATCGTCGCGCCATCTTTCACCCCAGCAGATACATAAAACAAAATAATTGCCGTCTGAAAAATCGACATACCGATCAGTTTTTTGATCAGATTATTCTTCGTGATCATGGCATACAAACCGATCATCATCAGCACAACCGCTACCCAAAAATTGAAATGGTCGATCACGTTAGCTTTGAAAGTTTCACCCATAATAAAAATTAAAGCCCTCCTTCCAATTCACCCTTGCTGGCTAGATTTGCGTAAATCGCAAACATGATCGCCGACACCGTAAAGGCAACCCCAACCTCAACCCCCAACATACTGTGAGATCGCGCCTCCGCCGCATCGATCGTCGGCAGTAATACACTCAGAACCCCGTAATCGAGGAAGTTCTCTCCCAACAACAAACACGCCACTCCAAAGGCGGAATAGATCACCACGCCCACAAAAGCGATTTTCACATAGCGGGTTTCAGGCAATCTTTCTAAAGCCGGATCCAGCCCCTTGGCGATAGCCGCCAAAATAAAACTCGTTCCCAAAACTACGCCGCCCTGAAAACCTCCGCCCGGGCTGTGATGCCCATGCGCAATCACATAAAACGCGAACAACTGCAAAACAGGAATCAGCAAACGACAAGTCGTGCCAATAATGATGTCCTGATGATCGTCGTTGACACTCGCAGGCGCAGACACAGGCGCAGGCCGCGCACCCCTCGGAATCTGATTACCTACTCGCAGGATTGCCATGATGGCAATGCCTGCAATCAAAACCACCACTGTCTCAAACATCGTATCATAACTACGATAATCCGCCAAAACCGCTGTCACCATATTGGGAACTCCTGAGTCCTCGATGGTTTTTTCGATAAAATACTGAGACACCGGACTGGCATTGGCAGGCGAGTGTGCATCTCCCCAGTTGGGGAAATCATCCATCGCCGAGAGCAATAAACCTCCCGTAAACAACACCGCTATGAGCCCAACCCACTTCATAAAATCAATCCGATGAGTCCCTCCTGGTATTATACACCGTAGCGATCAGAATGACCGCACTGATACCCGCGCCAACCGTCGCTTCAGTGAAAGCCACGTCCACCGCCCCCATGCCCGCCCACAACAGGCAGATCAGAAAACTGTAAGTGCCGAACACCATCGAAGCCGCTAACAAATCCTTCACCCGCAACGAAATCACCGCCGTGATCACGAGGAAAATTAGAATAATAATGTCGAACTGCCAAATCATGTGAAAAAAATCTACCTTCCTTTCTCTCCCTCCTCATTATCCAAAGCATTGCCCTTTTTACGCATCAGCGGCTCAATGCCGTCCTCATAACCCGCATTCATCAGAGCATGCGTCGCCGTCGGTGAGGTCAGCATGATGAAAGCACAAATAGCGAGCAACTTAAGCACCACCAGCAAATCCGCCCAAGCAAAATCCATCCAGTGAATTTGGCCAAGGTGATACACCGCGAAGCCCATGATCACCAACAAGCTCGACAAAGTATCCCCCTTGCCCGCCGCATGCATACGCGTGTAGAAGTCCGGAAAACGCACTACCCCCACCACCGATCCCAGGAAAAACACCAAGCCGGCAAGGATGAGGACAATACTGATAATATTAATAAGAACACTCATAGATTAGGACTCCTCAGCCTCGCCCTCCACATCAATTGCGCTCGTCACCGTCTTGCAGCGATGCAAATACCTCTCTGCCGCNNGAGCCGATAAAATTCAACAAACCATAAGCCAAAGCAAAATCGACAAACATGCCAATCCTCCCTCCGGGAAAAATCGTGCCAATGAAAACCAACAATACCGCTGTTTTTGTGCCAATCACATTCACCGCCAATATCCGGTCAATCGCCGTCGGCCCAATCTGCATACGATAAAAAATCGGCACCATCATCATCAACAAAGCAATGCCCGACCAAACAAAAAAAGTATTCATCTAACAATCCCCCTTTCCGCCGGCAGCCGCACTCTCAACTCGGTATATAGACGCAATCCGTCGCTCCATTTCCCCATTCAAACCCGCCGCAGCTTCGTCATTAATTGCGTGCACATAAAAATCATCGCCGCTGATTTTGATCGTCACTGTGCCCGGAGTCAGCGTGATCGAGTTAGCGAGCAGAAATTTGGCAAAATTCGACTTCAGTTTGGTTTTAAAATGCACAATGCTCGGATCAACCTGCTGCAGGGCATTTGGAGACAGCGCAAGTTTGAGAATCGCGATATTCGCCAGTAAAATCTGCCACAGCATCCACAAAAAATACCAGGCCAAGCTCCATCCCTCCTGCACCCTCTGCAATACCGGAGCATCCCGCTCACGAAACAACAAATCCGCTGACATCGATGTCACCAAAGCGCATGAGATCAAGCCCAGAACCAAATGAAAAGCATCAAACTGACCTGAGAGAATAACCCAGGTGACCATTAACAATATAAAAATGAATACCTTGTATGCCATGATTCAAATCTATTTGATTTGGTACGGAAAAGAGGACGCTACCATTATAAGAAATGAGACCCTAAGTCAATTTCAGAACTTAACTCAGGCGTCCTTGCCTTTCACCTTTTCAAGCAAGTCAGTCAGCTCTTTAACAATTTCCGAATTCTCTTCCCAAAGGTTTTTGGTTTCCGAAGGGTCATTCTTCAGATTATACAACTGCCCCACAGGCCCGCCTTCTTTCCCCGCATCTATCACCCTTGGCCGGGTAAAACCTCCAGAACCCCGACCCTCGACCAATTTCCAATCCCCTTTGCGAATAGCGAACATACCCCACAATGAATGATGAATGGCGTATTCTCTGATCGGCCCGGCCTTTTTTTCTCCCAGCAAATACGGCAAAATATTCCGACTGTCCTCACCTGTGCCCTGCGACAACTTTGCTCCGGTGATCGCCGCACAAGTCGCCAACAAATCTGTCAACTCGATCAATTCATCACTGGTTGATCCCGCGGGCGTTTTACCG
>JAADHD010000251.1 GCA_013152075.1 Verrucomicrobiota bacterium
CGTAGGCTCTCACCCCGAACTCACCGTTCAATACCAATTGTTTGCCCTTCCCGGTATCAATCAAAATAGGAGTTCCCCATCCACCACGAGGTTTGTCATCTCGCTTGGTTTTCCAAACCTCTTCGCCGGTGTTTTTGTCCAACGCCACTAAAGCTGACGGCCCCGTGCAATCCGTATTCTGAATCACCAGATTTTCAAAAATCACCGGTGACGCCGCCACTCCCCACTTGCCTGGAAAATCTCCCAGGTCCTGTGACCACATTTTTTTGCCATTCAGGTCAAAACAATGAATCCCCGCCGGCCCGAAAAAAGCGATGACTCGCTCGCCGTCCGTTGCGCAAGAAGGTGTCGCCCATGAATTCATTTTATGGTTTTTCTCGGGATTAGAGCACTTGATAGCTTTCTCCCAGATCACCTTCCCGTCCTTAGCGTTCACACAGAAAACGTAACGCTCCCCGCCATCTTCAGAGGCACTGGTAACAAACAATTTATCTCCCCAATTAACCGGCGAAGACTGCCCAATCCCTTTCAGCTCAGTTTTCCAGACTACTGAGTCTTTATCCCACTGGCTCGGAAGGCCCTTGGCTACGGAATGACCCGTGCCGTCCGGGCCACGGAAACGCGGCCAATTCTCCTCTGACTTGAGAGCCATGGGCAAAACAAGGATTCCAGCCAACAGTAAACTCGGGAAACGTAAATAATGAGGGTTCGTTTTCATGATTTTGATTAAAACAAGAAACACCCTGTCCCCCCGCTGGCAACCGGAAATTCCTGATTCCTGATTTTCCACATAGCGTAATCGCACTTGTCAGATGACAACGAACTCAGATAGCATAATAATACTCCACAGCGTAAAATGTTCATCAAACGACCCGCGTGAGTTCCGATAATACCATCACCCGATTTGCTCCAAGCCCGACCGGACTACTGCACGCCGGCCACGCTTACTCCGCCCTGTTTTCCAAACAAGCCGCACAACAAAAAAATGGGCGCTTTTTACTTAGAATAGAAGATATCGATTTTACCCGCTGCCGAACGGAATACGAAGAGGCCATCTACGAGGACTTATCATGGCTCGGTATAGAATGGGAAACTCCGGTGCGGCGACAATCGGATCATCTCGATGAATACACCACCGCCACGGAAAAACTTCGCCAAGGCGGCTTAGCCTACCCATGTTTTTGCACCCGCAAAGACATCTTGGCAGAGATTGACCAAGCAGGTGCCGCTCCCCATCGCACCGGCGACTTGCTTTACCCTGGTATCTGCCGCGACCTGTCTGCAGACGAACAGCAGTCACGAATGGCGAAGGGAGAAGAATTTGCCTTGCGCCTCAACCTGGGCAAATCCCTCGAGGCAACAGGCGGAGAAAATCTCGTCTGGCATGATCGCCAGAAAGGTCCGCAAACAGCCCGGCCCGAACTGTTGGGAGATGCCGTCCTTGCGAGAAAAGATATCCGCACCAGCTATCATCTCGCAGTGGTCATCGACGACGCATTGCAACAGATATCCCTAGTCACCCGGGGCCTTGATCTTTTTGAGGCTACCCACCTTCACCGCCTGCTACAAGCCCTGCTCGATTTACCTACCCCTGAATACGAACACCATGCTCTGATCAAAGACGAAAAAGGCAGTCGATTGGCCAAGCGAAAAAAATCCCCCACGCTGAGGGATTTAAGAAACGAAGGGCAAAGTGCGCAAGAGTTGATAAACAAGCTGATCGACTGGTAATTTGCCATACCTCACTTCATCATATATTTTGTCATAGTCATGCGCATACTTTACGTCGAAGACTCCAGCTCCCTCAGGGAGACAATTGGAAGAGGCCTCAAAAATGCGGGCTATATCGTGACCCTTGCGGCAGACGGAATATCGGGGCTGGATGCTGCACTGGAAGCAGAACACGATGTCATCATCATCGACGTCATGCTCCCCGGAATGGACGGCTTTGAAATGCTAGGCGAATTAAAAAAGGCTGAAGTTGATAGCCAGATACTCATGCTCACAGCGCGTGCAAGCATAGAAGACCGGGTGCATGGATTGGAATCAGGTGCGGATGACTATCTGGTTAAGCCTTTTGCATGGAAGGAACTGCTGGCAAGAGTGAGGAACCTTATCCGCCATCGTTACGGTCAACAATCCAGTAGCCTGAGTATCGGGGATTTAAAAATCGACACTCAAGCCCAACGCATTTGGTATAAAAACAAGGAACTGCGGATGCGCCCCCGCGAGTTCAGTATTCTCGAGTATCTTGCTTTGAGAGTGGGTAAAATCGTATCACGCACGGAACTGACTGAACATCTTTATGATCACGCCGTAGATCTGAAAAGCAATGCGATCGATTCCGCTATTTGCAACATTCGTAAAAAGCTGACCCTCGAAGGCTGCGATGAAATCATTTCCACCATTCCTCGTAGGGGATATCTCATGGAATCACGCACCTCAAAATCATGAGCAGGCCTCATACATCGATCCAAAGCCGCCTGGTCATTTCACTCACCACTGCCATTATCGCGCTTTTTGGAATCAGTACTGTCGGACTGTATTTTTTCATGCGCAACGCTTTCTACGAACAAGCTGACAAAAATCTGATCCGGGTTGCTGAAGATTTTATGCATGAAACCGCACGCACTCCGGACGGCGGATTGGAATGCGAATTTCACGAATTGAATATAGGAGAGTTTCAAAAAGGAAATTACGAAGGCCAAGCCTATTACGAACTACGCGACCACCAAGGTAAACCCCTCATCCAATCCGCATCTCTTACCGGGGGCGAAGATTTACCCCACCACCCGGTAGCTGTAGGCACTTTTAAAACTGAAGCCCTCATGCTCAATGGGGAGATTCCCGGACGAGTCATTTACACCTCATTCCTATTAAAACTTGAGGAGCGTGTGCATGAAAAGCGTGAAGAGACTAGCACTCCAGCAACACTAACACCGACCGAAAAAGCCTTTGCCGATTCTTACGACGAAAATGATCCGCAAAATCGCGTTTACCTTGCAATTGCCGAAGCTCCCACAGAATTGCTCCGAACTCTTATCATCCTTGATTCAACCCTATTAGTCACTGGGATCATTCTAGCTATCACCACGTTTTTGTTAGTTCGAAAAATAGTGCTCAGCACATTCCGACCGCTCATCGAGATCGCACAAATAACTGAACAAATGGGGCCTGACAATTTGAATACCCCCTTACCAGAAGAACAGGTTCCCCTCGAGCTATTACCTCTGATCACTAGATTCAATCAATTCATCAAACGTCTCGACGAAGCGATCAGCAGGGAACGACGTTTCTCCATTGACTTGGCCCATGAAATTCGCTCACCCGTCGCTGAAATTCGCTCTTTGATGGAAGTCGCTGCTGACTCTGTAGGTAACGCGCATGCGGAAGATCCTTTTAATACCTATCAACGCGGTGCCGAGATCAGCAAAAGGATGAGTAAAATCATCGAAGTAATTACGGTTATTCATCAGGACAACACAGAGGCAATCCAATTTGTCTCGGAATCAAGCTCCATCGAATCTATCCTGGAGCATTCAATAGAAGCCCTCGACTCACCTACTCAAACCCGGATTCAATTTGAAAAAAACGAGCCTAAATTCAAAAATATCGAAACAGATTCTGATCTGCTGCGCGCGGTCATCGATAATCTTTTGATGAATGCAGCTGCCCATTCCCCGGCTCATTCGAAAATCTTGATCAGTAGTCAGGCCAATGGTTTTACCATCAAGAATACAACAACAGATCTCAAGGAAAGTGATCTCTCCTTATTGACGAAGGCCTTCTGGCAAAAAGACTCCGCCCGGACAGAAGCAGATTGCTTTGGCCTGGGCTTGACCCTGGTGACGGTGTATCTGCGTTTGCTCAGAGGGCGTATCGATCATAGCCTCAAAGACGGCGAGTTGACCACAAAAGTGCTGCTGCCCAGTAAGCATAACACAGACGATTCGTCTCTTGAATCGTAATCGGAAATTATTATCTCTCCGATAATGTTTCGGTAACCTCCTCCAGTTAGACTAAGTCAATCAATATAAGCCTAATTACATATAGACCTATATTGGTCATATAGTGTTTTTAGGAAATCTCGCTAGAGATATTCAACTCACTCAGAAAAAACAAACCAAAACCAATCCTGCTATGAAACTGTCTGTCTCCTCATTCCTTATCCTCGGCGCAAGCCTGTTTACGCTCAGTAGTTGTGTCACCACACCAACTGCCCAAAAAATGCGCGAAGCGAACACCATGCTGAAACAATCGGCAAAAAAAGCCGAAAAAGGTGATTATGCGGGCGCAAACAGCGCGGCAGCGGCGATCGGAAGCGGTGTCCGCGGCGCAGTGGAGCTGGCCCCCGTGGTACAGTCGAAAACAGGCAAGGACGTTAATCTCAAACCGCTACTGGCAGCTTGGGAATCCGGCCCCTACAAGGACCTGAGAAAAGCTCTGGCAGGGAGTCAGGAAAAAGCAGCGACGGCCGCTTTCACCAATCTACGCGGGCAATGCACCAATTGTCACACTGCGATCGGACGCCCTGAGATTCGCGTCAATTAAGCCATAATTCCTCGACTGATATGAAAACCCCACTATTCGACATTGCTATCGTAGGGGCTTCTGTGTCGGGTGCCTCTCTGGCTATCCGACTCGGTCAGCAAGGACTGACGACTGCCTTGATCGACAAACAAAGCTTCCCCAGACGCAAAGCCTGCGGGGAAGGCATATCCGACATCGCTCTCGATTCCTTATACCAACTCGGTCTGGAATCCGAAATTCACAAACTCGGCGGCAAACCTTTTTACTCATTCCGATTAGGCCTGGAAAACCGTTCATTTGAATTTGCCTCCGGTAAAAAACAATCGCTCAAGGGCATTGGCATTCCGAGATACCGATTGGATAAATTGCTCACCGACCAGGCTTCCGCTCTGCCCTCAGTGAATCCTTTTTTTGGATCTTCGGTTACCGACATTGCAATGAAAGGCTCGAACTATCTCCTTAGCCTTGCTGACGGGCAGCACATTTCTGCACGTTATCTGGTATTGGCCGACGGAACGAATTCGGCGAATGCAAAAAAACTCGGCATCCCGAAAACCACCAAGAAGAAACTCCCTTTGTGGGGAATGAATTTTGTTCTCAAAGGCAAATTTAAAAAAACCACCGGCGAAGTTCTCATTCTGCTGAAAGACGGGTTCGAAGTGTATTGCACTCCGGTATCTGACACCACGCTGAATGTCGCCGTGCTTGCACGCAAAGAGCGAGTTGCCCATCTGCAGGATGACTCAGTGATGCAACAACTGCTGGGTGAAGCCGCTGAGAAATCATCCTTTCACGGTGAGGTGACTGGCAGTCCACTCGTTGTTGGTCCGGTGGGCGTGACCAAACGTCCTTACAGCTACCACTCTATCTTGCTGCTGGGGGACACCACTGAAAGCTTGGACCCCATTGCTGGCATGGGCATCACCCATGGCGTCATGATGTCCGAGCACGCGGCTACGGCACTGGTTGATATATTGCAACACGGGGTACCCGAAGAAAAAGCTTTGCGGGACTACGCCGCCAATTGCAAAAAGATGAGCCGGGTTTACCGCGGTTTCACCCAAATCACTGCTTCCCTGTTGCGAAGTCGCCTGAGAAAATTCCTCATCCCGATTTTATCCGCTACCAGTCTGCCTTTCCTGATTAACAACGCATTACGATACGAATCCATTGCGGAATCAAATCATATGCTTCTTTTTGCAAAGTTCCTACAAATCATGGGATCCTGAATCGCCATCTAGTTTTACTGTCTGCCCTGCCCATCTAATGCCTTGGATTCAACATATCGAAACACTTGTCCCCGAAAGTAGCTACTCACAGGAATACGCCTGCGAGGTCATGCAAACCTGGACGCAGGACAAAAAAGCCAAACGTTACATCAACCAAGTCTATGCAGGTTCGAATATCGATAAGCGCCACAGCGTGGTAAAAGATTTTGGCAAAGACGGCTCGGATTCACTCTCTCTTTATCGCACCAATGGAACATCGGAGGAGCCCTCTACCGGTGAGAGGAATAAAATTTACACCAAGGAATCCCGCATCCTTCTCAGGGAAATTGCCCTAAATGCGGTGAAGAACTGTCCTGGCATTGAAGCCGAAGATATCACCCACCTCATCACTGTTTCCTGCACCGGATTTTATAATCCCGGACCCGATCTGGAAGTCGTCGATGCCCTGAAATTACCGCCTTCCGTTCAACGCTTCCATTTGGGTTTCATGGGCTGTTACGCTGCCTTTCCCGCAATGAAAATGGCATCCCAGTTTTGTCAGGCAGACCCCACTGCCACTGTGCTGATTGTTTGTGTCGAGCTCTGCTCGCTTCACCTGCGCTTAAAAGACGACTTGGACACCATTCTTGCCAATTCGGTTTTTGCAGACGGAGCAGCTGCGGTTTTGGTCAACAACCGTAAGCCTGAAGCTGGGCACCGCGCACTTGAACTGAAACACTTTGCTTGTGAACTCACTCTGGAAGGAGCACAAGACATGGCTTGGGACATTGGTGACTACGGATTCAATCTTGTTCTTTCAAAATATATTGCGCGGATCATCGGCGCTGAGATTGAAGGAACTATCAGCAAAATCCTCGCCGACTGCGACTTGGGGCTGGATGACATAGACACTTGGGCCGTGCATCCAGGTGGAAGGGCTATTCTCGACAAAATCGAAAGTAGCCTAAAAATCAGCCCGGATCAGATTAAGGCGTCCCGAAATGTGATGGCAGAATTTGGCAATATGAGCAGCCCCACGGTCCTTTTTATTCTCAACGATATCTTACGAAATTCGGAGACTAAAAACGGCGACCGCATTTGCGCCATGGCTTTTGGACCGGGTTTAACAATCGAAACCGCAACTATCGATGCAGTCATTTCTTGATCGCTGGCGAATTCCTTACCTTGTTGTTATAGCAGGACTCACTGTGTTCTTTGGCCTCAAATGCCTTGAACTCCAAGTCGATCAGGACAACCGCTCGATGGACGCGGACAATGAGAGCCAGTCACTAATAGAAAAAGAATTCAACGATCTTTTCCAAAGCGGCGATCCAATAATCCTGGCAATTCATAAAGACGATGTCCTCGACGCCACAGGGAGGGCTCTGATTGTAAAAATTTCTGACGAAATTCGGGCGCTTGAAGGAGTGAATGAATTACACAGTCTGGCAGACAATGACTTTTCTCCGCACGACTACCAGGAAGGCCTGTTGATTTCCCGAGACAAAAACACCAGTGGAGTCAGCATATTGCTTGAGCATTTTTCTGACAATGGCGAATCGCTCGCTCGCCTTATCCAGGAAATCCGCGCCATTGCAGACGCCAATTCCAGCACCGAAGTGCAGATCTATGTCACTGGCCTCCCCCTGCAGAAACACGAAGCCGGACGCCTTGTCCTTAAGGATCAGAAATTGTTCGCCCCGCTGTCCTTCCTGATTTTGGGGGCGGTTCTTTTGCTGATTACCCGGCAACTGTCAGGCCTCGTTTTCCCCCTGATGATTTCCGGCACCAGCATTATTTGGACTCTGGGGATCTATTCTTCCTTTGGCTATTCCCTCAACATGATCACCTCTCTACTTCCACCGGTGATCATGACTCTGGCGGTGATGACCACCATCCACATTTATCTGGAATGGCTCCATGGCAGCGAAACGAATAAAATACAACGGATTGTGTCGGCGGTGAAAAACCTATACCGCCCTTGCCTATTCGCTTCGCTCACCACTGCCATCGGCCTTCTGAGCCTGATCAGCAACGATACCCCGGCGGTGCGGCAATTTGGAATTTTCGCCGCAGTGGGAGTAATGATTTCTTATTTCATAGGAGTCAGCGGGCTGGCAGTTGGCCTCTCCTTTCTCAATGCTCCAACTCAACACAAAGGTTTGAACAAAGGTATTCTAGACTCCGTGTTGGTAAAACTTTCTCACCTCACCGTCAGCCATCCTCTGAAAATCATGCTTGGCACGATTGGTGTTGCCGCAGTCAGTCTGTATGGATTGCAAAAAGTCCGCAGCAATACCGACCTCTTACGCTTTCTGGGATCGGATACCCAATTATTTCGCGATACCACGTTTATTGATCAAAATCTTACCGGCGTGAATACCCTCGAGCTTTTGATTTCTAAAACAAACCAGAAGCCCTTCGACAGTTTCGATGAATTAAAACAAATCGAAACGTTCCAACAATCGCTTGATCAATTGCCCCTGACAAAACACAGCCTGAGTGTCGTGGGCCTTATTGAAAGCTCCGGAACCTCCTTAGCAGATATTCCTGATAACATACCTTTTGAAAGCGTTGCAAAAAATTCAGCCTTTAACAATTACCTCTCCAAGGACTTACAGACCCTTCGACTCTGCTTACGAACGGGTGCCATCGGATCAGCCGCCGGGGCACAATTCATAGATGAAATCCGTTCCATTGCCAGAGAGCAACTGGGAAGTGATTTTGAAGTCCGAGAGGCCGGAGGGTTCTATCGTGTGATAGCAGAATCCAATCACCTCGTCGCCAGTCAAATGCAAAGCTTTGCGATTGCGCTTGTCCTAATTCTGTTAGCCATTGGAATCGTTTTCCGCTCAATCAAGTTTGTCGGTCTGGCGATTATCCCAAATATCATTCCCCTGATGATGACTGCTGCG
>JAADHD010000312.1 GCA_013152075.1 Verrucomicrobiota bacterium
TAATCGTCATGGGAAAGATTCTACTGAAAAAGCTGCGTTCGGCAGTTCTTCTGTAGCCGTATTTGGTAAACCGGGGGAAAGCGATTTTGAGTTTGTGTTTACCGGTCGGCATTGTACTCGCCGTTGTGATGGCAATTCGGTAAAAGGGGAGGCCTTCGGTGGGCCCATTTTTTATGGTCATGCTGCCGGAGGCTTTGAAGAGGAAGCGGGTCATCCTGGCAATGTTTACTGGTTTCAAGCCAAACGGGCTAATCAGGTATTTCAAATGCTTGATGGGAAACAGCGGGATAAAGCATTGCTGGATAAAAAAGGGAGGCGGGAGCAGCAAAACAAAACGGTGGCTTTGACCGGGAAGACCTCTGGCCTAGATGGTCTGGCAGTATCTGATATGAGTGCGGATCAAAAAGGAGAAATGCGAAAAGTTTTGAGTGATTTACTGCTTCCGTTTCGCAAGGAAGACCGAGAGGAAGCGATGAAATTGATTGAGCCCCAGCTGGATGACTTGCATCTGGCGTTCTACAAAAAGCAGGATATTGGGAACGATAAAGTGTGGGATGTCTGGCAGGTGGAAGGGCCTTCGATGATCTGGTATTTCCGCGGCAAACCCCACGTGCATGCCTGGGTGAGCATCAAAGCGCAGGCTTAGGGCCTAGAGCGCACTATAATTTTTGAGCCGTCCGCTTTGACGACGGTAACAGGAGTGCCTTTGTCGATGTAGCCTGACTCGGCTATCACGTCGTGTTTCTCACCATTGATCAAAGCTTTGCCTGAGGGGCCGAGGTCGGTAAGTGTTTCGCCGGATTTGTGCATCAGTGCGTTATTCTTGTCGAGAGAGCTTGAGCCACCGACGGTTTCTGTGAGAATGAGCGGTTTAATCCAGGGGAATCTGTCAAAATTTTTCATCCAAAAATAAAGGATGACGCTAGTCATTGTGACAACGCCGAGGGTGACGAGCAATCCTGTGTTCAAGCCGTGTTCAATGAAAGTGATGATGCAGGCGGCTATCAAGCAAAGCACGCCGATGAAACCAACGATGCCGCCAGGTAGAAACAATTCGAGAAGAATTGCCAGGGTGCCGATCAGGATGAGAGTGATGATGATGCTCACGATGTATAAAAGAGATGTCTACCGGCAGTATAGACAGATTTTATACATCGTGTAAGGATAAAGTTTTCTATCTTTTTAAGCTGGCGGGCACCCAACCGAGAGATTCAGCAGCTTCCTTGGCGTGATGAATGGCGGATTCGCTCAAGCGTTTGATATCAGCGCTTTTTATTCGCGAGGTGGGGCCACCGCACATCAAGGCGATGAAAGTGGGGCGGTGTTTACAGGGGAGAGGGGCTGCGATCACACATCGGTCTTGGGTTTTTTCTATGGCGCACCGGTTTTTTCGAATGCCAGCTAGTTCGGCTAAGAGAGACTCAGGGGAGGGCAGATTCTTGTGACCTGACTTTTCGTCAAATTCGAGGCATTGAAGGACGTAATCTTCTGGGCAGAATGCTAGGATGGCTTTCCCGCAAATATCATTCCAGGGAAGGCACCGGACACCGACTCGACCACCTAATCGAATTTCATGATTGGAGACGGAGTCATGCAGGTAGGAGACCTGCCCCAGGTGGTAGTGAGCAGCCGAAGTGGTTTCGCCTGTATCTCTGTTGAGCGCTTCAACATGGGGGATCACGGCTTGCCGAACAGGCATTCGAGCTTGCAGGATTTGTCCGAGTTCGAACAAGCGCAGACCGAGGTCGTGACGTCCATCTGAAAGCACACGCACGTATTCCCTGGATTTCAAAGTGCTCAACAGACGGGAAACCCCGCTTTTGTCCATCTTAAGCATACGGCTCAGTTCCATCACACCAAGGGGGCCTGTATCTCCCAGAGCGTCGAGAACGTCCATTGCTTTAACGAGTGTGCCTACCTGACCTTTCATGAAAAAATAGTACACTTGCTAGTTGCGCAATGCAAGACCCTATTGTAAATAATGCAACACGGTTAGATCCCCGTGTATCCCCCTTATGAAATCCCCCCTCCTTAAAACAGCTGCCTGTCTTGTCTTTGTTACATCATCTGGGTTCGCCGCCGAGCCGATCAAGCTTGGCAATCGTCTTGAGCTTTTTGTCGACGATTACCTCGTCGAAAAAACAACAGGCGACGTGAAACAGCATTTGATGAAACCTGAACCGAAGGAAGTGGTTCTGGTGGCAGATTCTCCCTGGGAAGGCAATACCAGTGGTTATTACAGTTTCTTTAAAGACGGTGGTCTTTTTCGCACGGTTTATCGCGGATGGCAGCATGACGAAAAAATGAAAGCCGAGCACAAGGAAGTCACTTGTTATGCTGAGAGCAAAGATGGCATTCACTGGACCAAACCGAATTTGGGTTTGTTCGAGTGGAAAGGGTCGAAAGAAAACAACATTGTCTGGTTGGCGCTACGTGCGACTCATAATTTCACCGCTTACCGTAATGATAATCCAGCGGCACCCAAGGAGGCTCGATATCTGGCTTTGGGCGGCTTGCCGGGAAGTGAGGAGGGCTTGCTTGCTTTCCAGTCTCCGGATTGCAAAAATTGGCAACAAATTGGTGATAAACCGGTGATCACTCATGGAGCCTTTGATTCTCAAAATTTAGCTTTTTGGGATACAATCCGTAATGAATACCGGGCTTACTGGAGGATTTTCACGAAAGGTGTTACGACCAAAAAAGATTGGAAACCTGAAGGCTTTAGGGCGATTCGTACCGCAACTTCTAAGGACTTTAAGACTTGGGAAAATGAAGCCGATTTGACTTATACGGAAGGCACACCTGCCCAGCATCTCTACACCAATGCAATACAATCGTATGAGCGGGCGCCGCATCTTTTCATCGGGTTCCCGACGCGTTTTCTGCCAAAAGAAGGGGAGCGGGTCGAACCGGTTCTGATGACGAGTCGCGATGGGGTGAAATTTAATCGCTGGTCTGAACCTGTGATCACTGAAGATGCGCCAAAAGATCGTAAAGGCAATCGATCCAATTATATGACCTGGGGTATGTTCCAGCTTCCGGGGAAACCCAAGGAGCTATCCGTATATGCAACGGAGAATTATTACGAGAAGACTCCTGGGAGAGTGAGACGTTTTGCCTATCGCGTTGATGGATTTGTGGCTATGCGAGGAGGAGAAAAAGGGGGGGGTGTTTTGACCAAGACATTGAGTTATAAAGGTAAAAACCTGCTGCTGAACTATGTCGTTCGTGAGGGCGGGTCACTGACTGTCGAGGTGCTTGATCAATCGGGTAAGGTGATTGGTAAATCGAAAGTTTTGCAGGGTGATGTGGTCGACAGTGTAGTCGAATGGGAGAATGATCCTGATTTTGAAGGTGGCGTGGTGCAGTTGCGCTTGTCGATCAAGAATGCGGATGTCTTTTCGCTGAAGTTCTCTGACTAGCCTCAAGTAGCGGTCGCTCAAGATCATAATAATTAAAACAAAAAACATGAAAACCCCTCTTCTCACAGCAATAGCTTGTTTCGCTCTGACTCCGTCATTGGTATTTTCGGCAGATGAACCCAATGTTCTGGACATCGGTTCTCGTCGAGAACTGTTTGTGGATCATTATTTGATCGACAAGACAAAAGATGTTGGGATGGTTCTGCATCAGCCGCGAGATGAAGGGCCGGTGCTGAATTTTGACAAAGCTTGGGAGGGACCTTTTTGTATTTATTCCACTGTGATCAAAGACGGAGATCTTTACCGTTTGTATTATCGGGGGAAACCGACCGCCACCAAAGATGGGGATGAGAATGAGAGAACCTGTTACGCGGAGTCGAAGGACGGTATTCACTGGACGCGACCCGAATTGACTTTGTTCACGGTGGATGGTCATGAAAAAAACAATGTGGTGTTGGCCGATGCTGCGCCTTTGCCTCATAATTTTAGCCCGATGCTCGACACTCGTCCTGGGGTGTCGGCGGATCAGCGATTCAAAGCTTTGGCGGGAAGCATGTGGGGTGGCGGCTTGGTAGCTTTTGCTTCCGCAGACGGGATTCGGTGGAAAAAAATGCAGGAAAAACCTGTGATTCCCAAAGAGATAGCGGCGTTTGATTATATGTTTGATTCTCAGAACGTGGCGTTCTGGTCTCAGGCAGAGGAGCGCTACCTCTGTTACTTCCGTGTATTTGAGAAGAAGATACGCCGTATTTGTCGTTCGGAGAGTGACGATTTTATCCACTGGTCGACACCGGTATTGATGGAATACGAAAAGCAGGGTAAATCAATGCCCATTGAGCAACTTTATACAAATCAGACTCACGCCTATTTCAGAGCACCGCATATTTATGTGGCGACCGCTGCGCGGTTCATGCCGGGGCGGCAGGTGTTGAGCGAAGCTCAGGCGAAGGCGATCAATGTGGATCCAAAATATTTCAAAGACACTTCAGATTCGATTTTCATGACGACCCGAGGAGGTTCTGTTTATGAGCGGACATTTATGAGTGGTCAAATTCGGCCAGGAATTGGCGCTCGGAACTGGGTCAGTCGTACGAACTATCCAGCATTGAATGTGGTGCAGACCGGGCCTACGGAGATGTCGATTTACACCAATGCGGATTATGCTCAGCCGACAGCACATCTGCGCAGATATTCACTGCGACTTGATGGTTTTTCATCGCTTAGAGCTGCATATGAAGGCGGCGAAATGCTCACCAAACCTTTGATTTTTTCAGGCAAAAAACTGGAAATTAATTTCTCAACTTCTGCTGCCGGTGGAATAAAAGTAGAGATTCAGGATCAGGACGGAAAAGTTATTCCTGGTTTTTCTTTAAAAGAAGCTGCGGAACAAATAGGTAACGAGATTGATCGTGTGGTGTCCTGGAAGGGCGGAGATGATGTTTCTTCGCTCGCAGGTAAACCCGTGCGTTTGCGCTTCGTGATGAAAGATGCTGACATTTTTGCGCTAAAATTTTCTAACTAATTCCAGATAGCATTCGATTAGAATTTTTTAAAGACAAAAAACATGAAACTCTGTATTATCCTAACAGGAGCATGCCTAGCTCTGACTCCGTCATTTGTATTCTCGGAAAATGAATCCATTGCCTTGGACATTGGTTCTCGTCGTGAACTGTTTGTGGATCATTTTTTGATCGACCAGACAAAAGATGTTGAGATGGTTCTGCATCATCCGCGAGATGAAGGTTCGGTGTTGAAATTTGACAAAGCGTGGGACGGTTTGTTTTCTGGTTATTGCACTGTGATCAAAGACGGGGGTCTTTATCGACTGTATTATCGAGGCAAGCCGGTTGTAGGCAAAGATGGTGATGACAATGAGAGCATCTGCTATGCGGAGTCGAAGGACGGTGTGAATTGGACGCGTCCCGAACTGACTTTGTTTACAGTAGCGGGTCATAAAAAAAACAATGTGGTGTTGGCCGATGCGGCGCCTTTGACTCATAATTTCAGTCCTATGCTCGACACACGTCCTGGTGTGCCAACGGCTCAGCGGTATAAAGCTGTAGCGGGAACCATGGAAGGGGGCGGCTTGGTGGCGCTTGTTTCCGCAGATGGGATTCGGTGGAATAAAATGCAGGAGAAACCTGTGATCCCCAAAGAGATGGTGCCTTTTCGATATATGTTCGATTCCCAGAACGTGGTGTTTTGGTCTCAGGCAGAGAAGCGTTACCTCTGTTACTTTCGAGTATTTAAGGGTGAAATACGCCGCATTTGTCGTTCGGAGAGTGACGATTTTATCCGCTGGTCTGAGCCTGTGTTGATGGAATATGAAAAGCAGGGGAAACAAGTTCCCCTTGAGCAACTTTATACCAGCCAGACTCATGCTTATTTCAGAGCACCGCATATTTATGTAGCAACCGCAGCGCGATTCATGCCGGGGAGGCAGGTGTTGAGCGAAGCACAGGCGAAGGCGATCAACGTAAATCCGAGTTATTTTAAAGATACCTCAGATTCGATTTTTATGACCACTCGAGGAGGTTCTGTTTATGAACGGACATTTATGAGTGGCCTGATTCGCCCAGGAATTGGCGCGCGGAACTGGGTGAGTCGTACGAATTATCCAGCCTTGAATGTGGTGCAGACCGGACCCACGGAGATGTCGATTTACTCCAATCAGGATTATGCGCAAGCAAGCGCACACTTGCGTAGGTATTCGCTGCGGCTCGATGGATTTTCATCGATTCAGGCGGATTATGATGGAGGTGAATTTGTTACTAATGCGCTAACCTTTTCAGGTAAACAATTGGAGATTAATTTTTCAACTTCCGCCGCCGGCGGCATAAAAGTAGAGATTCAAGATCAGGCAGGAAAAGCGATTCCGGGTTTTTCTTTGAAAGAGGCCAACGAGCAAATTGGCAACGAGATAGATCGTGTGGTGTCGTGGAAGGGTGGAGATGATGTTTTTTCGCTTGCGGGCAAACCAGTGCGCTTGCGTTTTGTGATGAAAGATGCTGACATTTTTGCACTGAAATTTTCCAAATAAACTAATTCTTAATCAAACCCCAAAAACTAAATGAAAACAACACTAAGTAATACAAGCTCCGCTAAAAACTCGGCAGCCTTCACACGTCGGCACTGGCTGGGTCAGTCAGCTGCAATCGGATTCGGACTTTTGTGCGGCATTCACTCTGCCAATGCAGCTGCTCCAAAGGCTAAGATTTTAGAAATTAAAACGATCTCTAAGCAGCCGGAATTTTATAATGGTTGGCCGACGGTAGCACGGAAAAAAAATGGAGAGTTGATGGTAGCTTGGTCAGGTGGCCGTTCTGGTCACGTTTGTCCTTTCGGGCGAGTGGAGCTGATGACTTCTTTTGACGATGGCAAAACCTGGACGTGGCCAAGAGTGCTGCTGGATACGGACATTGATGATCGCGATGCGGGAGTGCTGGAGACGGCGAAAGGAACGCTGCTTGTCACAACTTTCACCTCGCTGGCTTATCAGAGCACCAGTTATTTTGGGCAGGAGAAGGGAGCATACAAAAGTAACCCAGCTTGGATTGCGGCACACGCCCGGATTCCGGATGATAAAAAACGCGAGGCTCAGTTGGGAGAGTTTGTGATTCGTTCGACGGATGGGGGATTGTCGTGGTCAAAGCCGATTGATACGATTGTGAATTCACCTCATGGGCCGACACAGCTCGCAGATGGGCGTTTGCTCTATGTAGGCAAACAATTGTGGAAAGGGCCTATGAATTCATGGTCGGAGAAGAAAAAAATAGGTGTTTCTGAATCTAAAGATGATGGTAAGACTTGGCAGTGGTTGGCGGATATCCCGAGTCGTCCCGGAGATCAGTTGAATGCGTCTTACCATGAGTTGCACGCTGTGGAAGCAGCGGATGGAACCATTATCACCCAGATTCGTAATCACAATAAAGAAAACAAAGGGGAAACCTTACAAACAGAATCTAAAGACGGGGGTAAAACCTGGAGTGTGCCTCATTCAATTGGGGTGTGGGGCTTGCCTTCATTCCTGACCCGACTCAAGGATGATCGTCTGCTGATGACCTATGGTTACCGTCGCAAACCTTTTGGCAATCAAGCGCGAGTGAGTGATGACAACGGCAAGACCTGGTCGGAACCGATCACGATTTCCGACGATGGCGCATCGGGTGATTTGGGTTATCCCTCAACGGTGCAACTGGATGATGGTTCTTTGCTGACTATTTGGTATGAAAATCCCAAGGACTCAGACAATGCCGTGTTACGCCAGGCAAAGTGGACATTGGAATGAGCGACTGAGTTGAATAATATTACCAATGAATCTG
This sequence comes from Verrucomicrobiota bacterium, assembly GCA_013152075.1. Lineage (GTDB taxonomy): Bacteria > Verrucomicrobiota > Verrucomicrobiia > Verrucomicrobiales > DEV007 > JAADHD01. The sequence goes on from JAADHD010000312.1 coordinate 7,745, forward strand.
AATATGCTTAGCACCTTTCGCCTTGCTTTATTGTTAATTCCTTTGTTTGGAACACAAGTTGAAGCGGGCGTAGCCGAGGGGCGTTTGAATGTTTTATTCATCGCGGTTGATGATTTGAGACCAAACATCTCTTGCTACGGGGTGTCAGGCCTGAAGACGCCCAATATGGATCGATTAGCCGCTCGCGGAATGCTGTTTCGGCGGGCTTATTGTCAGATTGCCTCATGCGGGCCGTCGCGAGCCTCAGTGTTGACCGGTCGCCGTCCGGATACGACTACTGTTTTTGACAACAGGCGTCATTTCCGGGAGGCGTTGCCTGAGGTGGTGACTTTGCCACAGCATTTTAAGGATAACGGTTATCACACACGTTCTATAGGCAAAATTTTCCATGGTATTTTCAGTGAGGAGATTAATGATGATCCGGCCTCGTGGTCCGAGCCTGCATGGCGTCCTAAAGCGGTGCAATACCGATCGGAAGAGGGGATGAGGGTTTTGCACCAGCGTTTTCCGAAACAATTCGACGACTCACTAAAACCACAGGAAGAAGTTCAAGCTCAGCGACGGTATAAGGGGCTTGCTGTTGAGGCTCCGGATGTCAATGATAATGATCTGATCGATGGCAGGACGGCTGACGAGGCGATCAAGGTGATTCGCCAGGTGAAGGACAAACCTTTTTTTCTGGCCGTGGGATTTGTTAAACCTCATGCACCTTATGTCGCGCCAAAAAAATACTTCGATCTTTACAATATTGATGATGTCGCTTTTTTGGGCGTAGATAAATTGCCGCAGGGGACGACGGATCTGGCGAGCAATGGCTCAAAGGAGTTACGTGGTTACACGGGTATTGCCAGGAAAGGGGAGATTCCAATAAGTCAG
>JAADHD010000002.1 GCA_013152075.1 Verrucomicrobiota bacterium
GTAGTTCTCTCCTCCGGCGCTCGATGCGGACTGAAAATTGATCTCTTCAAAGGTATTCCAGCCAACGTCTGCGATGTAAAGGTCGCCGGTTTGGCGATCGAAACTGGAACGCCATGGATTACGCAGTCCATAGGCCCAAATTTCGTCTTCGCCCGCTACTCCGACAAAAGGATTGTTGGCAGGGATGCTGTAATTGCGGTCTGCATCACCTGGAAAATCATCTCCGTTGACATCAATTCGGAGGACTTTGCCAAATAGGCTGCTTAAATCTTGAGCTTCATTGCCTACATCACCCTGTCCATTTCCGTCGCCGGTGGTCATGTAAAGGTACTGTGGGTCTGTGGGGCTGGTCTTGGGATTAAAACCGATCCAGCTTCCGTAGTGGGCCGAAGAACCATAGGGTATCCTGAGCACCGGCGTGGGAGTCGGATTGGAGATGTCGGGATTGTTTGAAACCTGAAACTGCTGGATTATCTCGTCGCCGCTGATATCGCTCGAGACGGTGTAGAACAGCCCGTTGGTGGCATAGTCCGGATGAAAGGCCATGTTAAGCAATCCCTGGTCTCCACCGGTCGAGAGGTTCCCGACGGTGAGAAATGGAGTCGGATTGATGACTCCTGTGTTGAGATTGAGGATCTTAATCTGGCCGGTATGTTGCTCGGTTATAAAAAGCCGGTCACCATCTCCCATCGGCGAGGTCACGTAAGTGGGCCTGGCAAGCCCCGTGGCAACCCGAGTCGTGGAGATGGTTGCAGAAGCCTCAAAAGGGCTCCCTAAAAAAAACTGAAAAGAAAGCCAACACAATGCAAGAAATCGATTCATCAATAGGCTCCACAATAAATTAAAACAGAATTGAGATGCGAGTCCGCATCTAGATTATAGGCAAAATTGACAATATACGCAAACACATGGAGCTTTAAATAATTGAAATGTGAGGGAGATAGTGGTAGAACGGTGGGCGATGGAAGGCAAAGAAGAAGTCTAAGAAATTTTCGTTAACCATATCTCCTGGGCTATTTCGAGTAGGACGTGGGATTTCGGCGCACCGTAGGGTGTGTCCTCTGGGAATATATGGGAATATATTTGCGAAAGAAAGATAAGGCATATGCTGAAAAAACTAATCTCGATCCTAACTTTGATCCTGGCACTTCAACAAACGGGTTGGGCGACAGACAAAGTCGTACATGGGGGCAAATATGACGTAGTCATATATGGGGGGACAAGCGCAGGTGTGGCTGCGGCGGTCCAAGTGAGCCGGATGGGTAAAACGGTGGTACTGATTGAGCCTGGAGACCATCTTGGCGGATTGAGTTCGGGAGGCCTAGGATGGACCGATTCGGGACGCAAGGACATGATCGGAGGGATCAGTCGAGAGTTTTATCAGCGAGTGAAAACGCACTATGACGATCCGAAGTCGTGGCCGTTGCAGAAGCCCGAATCCTTGAATGTAGAACGGGGGTCTGGCCTCTACTTACCAAATGCCGATGCGATGTGGGTTTTCGAACCGCATGTGGCCGAGGCGATTTTTGAAGAGTATGTCAAGGAGCTTGAGCTCACTGTCGTACGGAAAGAACGCTTGAATCGCGAGACTGGTGTAAAAGTGAAAGCTGGGCGCATCGTGTCGATCACGATGGAATCGGGACGAAATTTTGCGGCTCCGATGTTTATCGATGCGACCTACGAAGGCGATCTCATGGCATCGGCTGGAGTTAGTTACCATGTGGGGCGTGAAAGCAATGAGCAATACGGCGAGAGTCTCAATGGTGTGCAGAAGGAGCAAATGCGTGGCCACTTGTTTTTGAAGAAAGTCGACCCCTACGTAGTACCAGGCGATCCTTCCAGCGGACTGGTTGCCCGAGTGCATGCCGACGGAGCAGGCAAGGATGGCGCGGCCGACCATCGCGTGCAGGCCTACAACTACCGTATGTGCATGAGCAATGATAAACGTAATTGGGCACCCTTCCCAAAGCCGTCGGCGTATGACGAAAAACAATACGAGCTGTTGTTTCGCAATTTCGAAGCCGGGGATATGAGACTACCGCTAAGCTTAGGCGCGATGCCTAATCACAAGACCGACACCAACAACAGTGGTGCTTTTTCAACCGACAATATCGGCATGAACTACGACTACCCCGAGGCAAGCTATGCAGAACGAGAAATTATCCTTCAAGAGCATGAGACCTATCAGAAGGGTCTGATGTGGACCTTGGTGAATCATCCGCGCGTGCCGAAAAAAATACGTGACGTCATGTCAGGGTGGGGCTTGGCGGCAGATGAGTTCGCCGACAGTGGCAATTGGCCGCACCAAATCTACGTTCGCGAAGCGCGTCGTATGGTCGGAGCCTATGTGACAACGGAGCTGGATTGTCGACGTGAACGTATCGCTAAAGATTCTGTGGGGATCGGCAGTTACAACATGGATTCGCACAATACACAGCGCTATGTGACCGAGGAAGGTTTTGTCCAAGATGAAGGCGACGTACAAGTCTCTCCGGGTGGGCCTTATGTGATCAGTTATCGTTCGATTACGCCGAAAAAGGACGAATGTGAAAATCTGTTGGTGCCTGTGGCACTTTCGAGTTCGCACATCGCTTACGGATCGATCCGCATGGAGCCAGTGTTCATGATTCTTGGGCAGAGTGCGGCGACCAGTGCGGTGATGGCAATCGAAGACGGATTAAGCGTGCAAGAGGTGCCCTACGCTCGATTGCGAGAACGGTTGTTAAAAGATGGGCAAGTATTGGATCTGCCAAAAGGGACCAAGCAGAAACTTCTTTCGTCGATTCCGAAGCTAGGCGATGGTGTGAGTGCCAAAGACATGTCGGAACATAAAGACTCAACCGAGCATGTGAGTCAGAGGTCGCCAACTTCTGAATTATCACCATCCCGGCGTCCCAACATCATTATGATTATGGCAGACGATCTCGGGTACGAATGTTTGCAATGTTACGGTGGCCGCTCGTATCGTACACCGTGTCTCAATAAATTGGCAGATGAAGGAATGAAATTTACGCACTGTTTCAGTGCCCCCTATTGCTCACCCAGCCGCGCACAGTTATTGACCGGTCGTTACCCACTGCACAACGGTATCAAGCGTGTGATCCATGATCCGAAAAGTCACCATGAGTTTCTCGATCCCACCCGCGAGACAAGTTTTGCGAACCTTCTCCAGCATGCGGGATACGCCACGGCAATCGCTGGTAAATGGCAGATATCGTTCTTCTTTGAGCATGACACCGTGCGTGACTTTGGATTCGACAACTATCAATGCTGGGAAATTGTCGATGCGGATCACGAAAGAAATTCTCGTTATGCTAATCCGGTTTTTATCCGCAACGGCAAGACCCTTGAGCAAGAATTGGATGGGAAATATGGCCCAGACGAGAATGTTGATTTTTTAATCGACTTTATGAAAAAGAATAGAGATCGACCGTTTCTGGTCTATTACCCGATGTTGCTCCCCCATTTTCCGTGGGAACCCACTCCAGACAGTAATACCTCTTTGCGAGAGAGTTCAACCGGCAACGGTAATGCCAAGTACTTTCCCGACATGGTTGCTTATATGGACAAGCTGGTGGGTCGAATCACGGATGCCGTGGATCAACTCGGACTAAAGGAAAACACGCTGATCATTTTTACCGGCGACAATGGCACGCAACAACCGCTGGTATCTCGCTGGGGGCCTGATAACCGCAAGGTCTATGGAGGAAAAGCTGAACCTTCCGATGCGGGGAGTCGTGTTCCTCTGATAGCCCGTTGGCCGGGGAAAATCAAACCAAATTCTGTCAATCATGATTTAATAGATTTCTCCGATTTCCTGCCGACATTCGTGGAGCTTTCGCAGAGTGAGTTGCCGGCCAAAAAGATCAACGGTCGAAGTTTCACTTCACAACTTTTTAGCCTATCTGGGACGCCCCGACAGTGGGTCCATGTGCAGAAAGAGGATGTACGCTATGTTCGTTCTCGCGATTGGATTCTAACCGATAAAAATGAACTTCGCCCGGTTGTTGAAATCGGTATGCCCCCTGCTCGCCCGGTCTTATCCCCTGACACTCCTGAGCAGGAACAGATACGCAAAGAATTGACTCAAGCGCTGGCCGAGGCTGCATTTCAGATACCTGAAAAAGGCGATTAGCATCTTGGGAAAAGTGACTCGTGCTTTGTCATGACTAGCAATGAAGGTTTATGGAGTATTGAGTTGAATCGAAGCAACTTTTTAGCGATTACCTCTGCCCTTATCCTTGGTTTTATCCAACCACCGGTACTTGGGGCCGATCAAAATTCACCACCAAACGTCCTTTTTATCGTCATTGATGATCTCAATGATTGGATAGGATGTCTAGAAGGACATCCGGATGCTAAGACACCCAATATCGACCAACTGGCGAAGCAGGGGGTACTCTTTACCAACGCTCATTGCACAGCACCACTGTGTAACCCCTCTCGAACCTCTGTTTTTTCCGGACGGATGCCCTCCACAACGGGTGTCTACTCCAACGAACAATGGTGGCGACCCGCCTTGCCAGGAATCGTGACGATCCCTGAACACTTCAAGAATAATGGTTATCAAGTTCTAGGTGGTGGGAAGGTATTTCATCATGAAAATGGCTCCCATCCCCCAGGGCTCTGGCATCAGTTTTTCGATCAGGTATTTGACGATCCCTTCCATCGTCAACTACCTGGCCAATCACACTATCCACCCTTGTCGTGGCCCAATGGCTTTCCGTTGAATGGGATTGAAAACCTCCGCCTTGGCAAGCGGCCGCCGCAAAACTCTTACCAGGACGATTGGGGGCCTTTGAATAAGTCCGATCTGGAAATGGGTGACGGACAAATGGTCAAGTGGGCTATCGAAAAAATGAAAGAAAAACGTGACAAACCACTTTTTCTTACCACGGGTATCTTTCGACCTCACATGCCTTGGTACGCTCCGCAATCGTATTTTGATCTCTACGATGTCAACACAATTGCTGAACCTCCTCTGCTCAAGGACGATCTTAACGATGTGCCGACTGCCGGCCACAAATTTGTTCGCAGCGCAAATTTTGACTACTTTCGCAAGATCGGGAAGTATCGCGAGGCGGTTGAGGCTTACTTATCCGCGATCTCGTATGCCGACGCCTTGGTTGGTCATCTGCTTGCCGCAGCACAAGAAAATCTCGACATGTCCAACACCGTCGTCATACTTTGGTCAGACCACGGATGGCATTTGGGAGAAAAAGAGCACTGGCAAAAAAACACGTTGTGGGAGCGAGCGACTCGAGTCCCCCTCATCATTTCTGCGCCCCAGGTAAACAATTCTGGTTCCTTATGCCACCGAACAGTAAGTCTTGTTGACCTGTATCCAACATTGATCGACTTGTGTCATTTAACTCCAAGTGATGGCCTCGATGGTAAAAGTCTGGTCCCCTTGCTGCGAGATCCTGAGCTTGCTTGGAAACGACCTGCCGTCACCACTGCTGGACAAGGCAACCACACAGTTCGAGATGAGCACTGGAGACTCATACAATACGCAGAGGGTTCCCAGGAGCTTTATGACCATCGGCGAGACCCGAACGAATGGCACAACCTCGCCTCCGACAAAAGCCACGCACCGACCATCCATCGCCTGGCCTCCTGGCTACCCAAAAGAGACGCCCCAGCTGCTCTTACAAACGAGGCCTATGAATTTGATCACAACAACTACACGTGGACATTGCGTGGAAACAAGTCGAAAAAGTAACTGGTCGACCCTCCGGTGATAACTTTTGATCTGCACAGCGTGGATGTGTAAACACTGGCCATTGCCAATTCAAGAAAGACTCCTATGAATAAGCACTCAATCTATACTTCCGCGTTCGTGGTATTTTGCCTCTGTCTGATGTCTCCCACTGATTTGAGTGGCGCTGAAAGTTTTGAAATATCCAAAGCGCACCCGCGGATTCTAATCAACAGCGAGACGCTCAAAGAACTTGCAGCAAACTGCAAAGGACCACTCGCTAAAGAATACGCCGAGCTGAAATCGAACGCCGACCGCGCCGTGAAAACGGGCCAAATTAAGTACATCGATAACAAATGGGCCACGCCAACCGATCTTTTGGCTTGCGGCATGGTCTACTTGGTTGAACGAGAAAACGGCAACCCGGATGCAGCTAAATACGCTCAGCCTGTCATCAAATGCTGGGGCGACGGCTCGCGTCTTTCTAACAAAGAAAATTGCTCCTTTGGCTACCATGCATTGGCCTACGACTGGATCTACGACGCATTAACCGAGGCACAGCGCAAACAATTCGGCAATGTCCTCGGCGATTGGTTGACTTGGTACACAGACAAAGCGGCAATAACACTGCGCGGCGGCCATTGGGAATACAATCAAACTTGGGGCGTCAACGTCATGAACGTCACACACGCACGCGACGCGATTGTGCAAAAATTGTTTATCTCCTTGGCCATCACCGGTGCAGGCACTTCCCACGAAAAACAAGCCCAGCAATTTCTAAACTCCTGGAATACACGCATCCCTCGAGATTGCATCCCTGCCTTCAATGCCATGGGCGGTTCGTGGGCAGAAAGCCACGGCCATGGCGGATATGGTCCTATCAGGGTGATACCGTGGTCTTTTGAAGCATGGCATACGGCCACGGGCAAAAACTGGTTTGAATTGGGCGAACCTTCAACCTACTTGAAAGAAATGTCGCGTTGGCTCACCTACCTTCGAGTGCCGCACACGGGACGCCACGCTTACCTCGACGATGGCGGCGGGAGTATCTGGTCAGGATTTCAAGCCAGCGCGCCCGTCGTAGCAAAATCATTAAACGACCCGTTGGCTCAAGCTGTCACAAACGGGGCATTTGCTAACGATCAATATAAATGGGGAAGTATCTGGCAACGCCTATTAGTGAATCCGAACTTAGCGGAAAAAACACCAAGTGAAATGAAGCTACCCCTCGGCTATCTCCTCAAGGGCGCTGGTCATGTATTTATGCGATCCCGCTGGGACGATCCCAATGCGACTTGGGCTTTTTTTGGTGCTGGGCGTCACATTGCCGGACATCAGCACGATGACGAAGGACATTTCCTGATCGCCCGCCAGGGGGGGCTAGTCAGCAAAGGAGGTGGTAAAGGGGCCGGCAACGATAGTGACCACTATTGGGGTGGTTCACTCGCATTTAATGTCCTCACGATTTTTGATCCCGACGAGACCTTTCGTCGCAATAAGAAAAATGAAAACGACGGTGGCTTCCAACGACTCGTCTACAACAATAGCAAAGTAGAACGTGGTCATATTGCTGCTTTTCAACATGACAAAGAGTTCACCTATGCCGCTGCTGATATCACCAAAGCCTACAACAGCAGCAAAGCCAAAGAAGTCACCCGCCAGTTTATTTATCTACGCAACAGCAAGAGAGGTGGCGATGAGTATTTTGTGATCTTCGATCGCGTTCATTCCACAAATCCAGATTTTGCCAAGCACTTCATCCTGCACATGCCTGAAGAACCACGAGTCTCTGGCGAAGTCACGGAAATAGTTGCCGGACATGTGTACGAGCATACTGGTGACAGCCTCGTCAGCACCTGGGTCAGCATGCCCAAAGACTCTGGCGAAAAAATTCCCGTACTCTCCTCGGGCCGCAGCCGCATGTTTCTCAAAACGGTTTTACCCGAACACAGTACGATCACCAAACGAGGCGGCAGCGGCCATAAAAACTGGGGGCACCCTCTCGAACCGACGGCTCAATACGATCATCACAATGCGAGTCGCGATCAAGGCCCTGTCTCCAACTGGCGTCTGGAAGTCGCGGCACCCAAAGCAGGGCGTAACTTTTTCCTGCACGTTTTTCAGATCAGCAACGAAGGCACCAAAGAAATGGCCGATGTTCAACTCATTAAAAAGGGTCGATTCGTTGGGGTTTCGATCGGCAACTGGAAAGTCGCCTTTGCAAAAACAGGTGCCCTCAGCGGGAAAATACAAACGGCAAGCGGAGCAGCACTCAATTTGACAACAAAAGTGGAAACTGCTGCCCAATACCAACAGTGGAACCATGCCGTCGGGCCATAACAAAGAAGATACCGCTCATTGATTGGTCCGTGAGTGTGGAACTATCGAGCGGTGCGGTAGCCAGCACTTTCGGACAGCGTCGGGACCATAAAATCACGCTGCTAATACTGAAGCGTTTTCGGCTTCGTAATCGTTGGGTGAGAGGTAACCGAGCGTCTGGTGGAGTCGCACCTAATTTTCGCAATGCTTCTCATGAATAACAAGCCATTTTACTGTTCATTTAATACGCCACTGTATGCAGAATAAACCTACCGCGAGTAAAATAAAGATCGCTGAGACCACCCAAGATACATACGCCATTTCTCCTTCAATGCTACTGGTGCCTGAAGAAAATGCACATGCTGTTAGGAAGATAATCGAAAAACAGATGACGATACTAAAACGCCATTCATGCCATTTTTTTTTAGGAGACATCATAAGCTCGTTAAGAGGTATTGTCAAAAGTTGTGTTCTTGAAGGATAGATAAAAAGCGGCGTATCCTGTTGAGGTAATTTCACCACTTCAACGGCCCGACGA
>JAADHD010000315.1 GCA_013152075.1 Verrucomicrobiota bacterium
CGGTCAAAATCCCCCACGAAAAGCCGCGGTTCATTTTGATGTCGGGGAAATAAAAAATCGGAGACAGCAATTTGCGAATCCTGGAAATAGCAAAAAATAACAAGGAAGCCGGGCAGATGTAAGAGCAGAAAACGCGGCCGAATACGAAGGCTAGTGTCAGTGGAATGATCAGGCCCAAGGCAAAGCCGAGTTCCCAGTGTCTATTTTTTACTAGCACGGAAAGAGCGGCGATCGGATCCGTGAAGGGAACGCCGGCGAGCCGAATTGACCAGGTCATGCCGCCACTTGTGCGGGCTGCTTTTTCGGGTTCTCCAAACAGGGATAAAAAATTGTCGGTTTGTTCATAAAAAAAGCGCGCGGTTTTCCCGCTGCTAAGCTCAACCAAGCGCGGATGGTTGTAGGCTGTTTTGAGATTGTGATAGTGGGTGAGCAGAGCCAGGGTGCACAGAATTACCACCACCCCTGTTCGGGAAATGATTGATATCGCTAGCAGTATCCGTCCTGATTTCATTCTCGCTATTTCAGCTATTTGCCTAATTGGAATTTTCAAGTTCCAGGCGTGGGATGATTCTTATCGCCTGTGGCATTTTAACGCACGCCTGTTCACATAACCCGCAGCCAACGCAATGCTCGGCATGCACGTGGGGTTGCTCGTAAAGCCCGATGGTCATCGCTTCTCCGGGCAAAGGGCATGCCCGGTAACAGACACCGCACGTTCGTCCCGCAAAAGAGTAACAGAGATCTTCGGCCACCACGGCGGTTCCCATCTGCACGGCGCGCATGCCTTCCTTGGTGGGTTCGAGCTTTTCGAGTGCATCGGTTGGGCAGACCTGGGTGCAGGCCATGCACAGGATACAGGCCTGAGCTCGCGCAGTGATTCGCGGAGTACCCAGGTTTTCGAGCCCTGCTTCCAATCCGTACAGACTGATGCATTGGTTGGGGCACACGTTGGCGCACTGGCCGCAGGCGATACAGTTCTGTAAAAACAGATCTTCCGCTTGCGCTCCGGGTGGTCGTAGGAAGCGCTTCAGCTTCGCCTGGACGGAAATCGGCAGTTTATCGATCAGAGGCAGCACCAGTGTTGCCCCCAATCCATAAACAAATGATCTTAAGAAACGTTTTCTACTGAGTCCGTTATTATTTTTAACTGATTGTTTTTCTGGCAAGGTTCAGACTTTCCTGCAGCAGCATGAAGAATCACAGAAGTTCTACTCGCGCTGCGCATTTTTTGAAGTCAGCCTGGCCCGACACGGGATCAAATGCCCGGTGAGTCGTGCCATTGACCAACCACTTGTTTTTCTTGGGATCTGCCGAATCGGCAACCGATAGATTCCACGGACTGAAGAGGAAACCCTTTGGTACGGTATTACGCGCAGGTTTAACAGCGGAGTCCAGTCCAATCGAAGCGCGGGCCTCGATTGATCCGCGACGGGTTGTAATTTTGACCCACTGACCATCTTTGACTCCCAGTTCCTTGGCGTCGTCGGGATGCATTTCCACATACATTTCAGGCACTAGTTTTTTTGTGGTGCCTGCCCGGATAGTTTTTGCCGTGTGAAAATGTTCGTACACTACCCCGGTTGCCCACCAGAATGGATAGGTGCCTTTGGGTGCTTCACCGGCTTTTTTGCCGAGGTGTTCCGCGTGCGGAAGCTCAGGTGTCAGGCCGGCGTCACGAGCTTTCACCAACAGGTCCATGTGATCAGTCATGTAAAAGTCCGGATCAGTGCCGGCTTTGGAAAGCTCATCAGTGATCTCGCGATAGTTGGAATAATCCTGGTGGCACATGTGGAAATGCATTTTGCCGTCTTTGTGGCGGAATTCCGAGTAAGGTTTGTCCGGCCAGGCAGATTCCTGTCCCATATAGCGGCGCTTGGTTCCGCCGGCTTTGGCAATGGCTGCCGTTGGCGCAGGCCATTGAATGCCGCGTAGTTCCTTGATCTGCTCGTAAGGAGTTTTTCCGGTTTCCTTTTCGACTTCCAAAATTCCCGTGAGGTCACAGTCAGTTCCTTTGGAGGCTTTGATGAAATCTCGGAACACTTCTTCGGGATCGTAAAAGCCGTTTTCCTTGCGTTGGTATGGGAAGATTTTTTCAGCATCGAGGCCGAGTTTTTCGGCGATCAGCTTGCCTTTGTCGATCACCATGTCCATGTCCGGGCGGCAGCCTTTCACTGGGTTTCCGGTGCCTTCGTTGATGTAGAGTCGACGTTCCGACTGGATGTAAATTCCGTTCACCCATTCACCCCAGGTGGCGGCGGGGAGAATGACATCGGCATACAAATTGTTCGGTGCGTCTTTGTAAATTTCTTGCACCACCGTGAAGGTTTTTGTCAGAGCCGGTCGTGATAGGTTGTAGGCATCTGGGAGGTCGATATGGGTGGCGTAAATCAGGAACATCGCTTTGACATCTCCTTTTAATGCGCGTTCCATCATGCCGACCGCCATGCCGACGTTCTCCATTTTTGCGACCGCATCCAGGCGCTCCTGGGGTATGCCCCAATGTTGGGCGCCCCACTTGCGGTGTTTGTCGTCTTCGATCCCGATATTGAATGGTAACCTGCCGGTGAGTCCACCGGTGAGCCGTTCTCCCATCGCGTTTGGCTGGCCTGTTTGTGAGTGAGGGCCGCAACCCGGACGGCCGATGTTTCCTGTCAGTGCCAGCAGGTTGACCAGGCTCATGGTATTGTTCTGACCGTGCAGATGTTGGTTGTAGCCGATGCCCCAGATGCAGAGCACTCCGCCACTGCCGCGTTTTTGGCCCTGGACACTTTTCTCTGCCCAGATTTTAGCAATTTTGTAAATCTCAGCAGCAGGAATTTTGGTGCGGTCTTCCACATCCTCGGGTTTGTAACCCTCTTTGACTTCTTTGATGTAGTTTTCCCAGCCGGTGGTGTGTTTTTTCAGGAACTCCCAGTTCACTGCTTCAGGGTGTTTGTTCAGAATCACCCAGGCAATGGCATTTTGAATCGATATATCACCATTGATGGTAGGAAAATGGAAGCTGTTTTCCTTGTCCACATCCTCCAATCCCATCACCGTGCCGGTGCGGCGAGGGTCGACGACCAGTGTGGGGATATCACGTTTTGCTTTGGTGTCAGCAACACGCCAGTAAAGGATCGGATGTGCTCCACGTGCGTTGTGGCCCCAAAAACAAATCATGTCTGCCAGTTCGACGTCATCGTAGCAGGTGGGAGGGGTATCCGAGCCGAGAGATTTGAAATAACCGGTCACTGCCGAGGTCATACACATGCGGGCGTTGGCTTCGATGGTGTTCGAGCCGATGATGCCTTTCATGAAAATGTTCTCCAGATACTGTCCCTCAAGCGAGAGCTGGCCGGAGCCGTAAAGGCCCACCGAGTTTCCACCCGATTCCTTGATGATTTCGGTAACTTGTTCAGCGATTAGTTCTTCCGCTTCTTCCCATGAGGCTTCACGGAAAAGATCGGGGTCGTAGGAACCCTTGGTTTTAGAGACGTGACCCCTTAGAGGATCCGACATGTCTTTGCGAATCAGCGGTTTGGTCAGGCGATTGACATAAATGGCTTCAGCTGATGTCAGGCCTTTGATACACTGCAAACCCTTGTTAGTGGGGTGATCCTTGTCCGGAATAATATTGGTGATGCGACCATTTTTGGTCTTGATGATCGTTCCGCAACCGACGCCGCAATAAGGACAGGCGGCGTAACATTCTGTCTTCGCTTCTTTTCCTTCTAGCTCGATTTCATCGCCGGATGGAACTGCCCATCCCGTTTTGGTGTAGCCGGTCGACAAGGCGGCGGCTGTTGCTGAACTTTTAACAAATGTTCTTCTTTTCATCGTTCGTTGGATCTCTGGTGATTAATTTAAACTTCTTAAATAGGAAATAATATCGAAAACATCCTGGTCGTTTAGATTGGCCAGCCCTTCGGCGCCAATGAAGGACCTCATGGCTGTGCCGATGCGGCCTAGTTTCACGGTCTGGTAGATGTAGTCATCCGAGGCGACTGAAAGGAAACCTGACAAGCCAATCGCCGGGCCAGAACCTCCTGCCAAATAGCCGACCCCCTTATCTCCGTGGCAGGCGGTGCAATAGGAATTGAATTTGGTGTGTCCCAGTTTCGGATCACCGGAAACTTTTCTGTCAGGATCGAGTTCTACCTTGGCCACCGTTGTTGTTGGCACTGATCGAAGGTAGGCGATGATGTCGGTCATGACTTTGTCGCTAAGGTCCGGGCGCGGAAGCATCGCGGTTCCTGGCCGTCCGAGGCTGACAGTTTTGCGAATAAAATCGTCTGAAGTCAGTGCCAGGAAATCGCGGTTGCGGATCGCGGGCGCAAAACCGGTTTTACCGATTCCGCCCGATTGATGGCAGGCCATGCAGTTGGCATTGAAGTGCATCTCACCTGCTTTTGGATCCGGTTCCTGCGAAACAGTAGCATCTGCGATGACGGGTTTTCCGGGCAGAGTACGCAGGTAGGCGATGACATCACCGACGTCTCCCTCGCTCAGATTGGCGAGGCCCTTTGCACCCACAAAGGGCAGCATGGCGGTTCCGGAACGCCCATGTTTGACCGTTTGCATTATGAAATCATCGGATGCCATCGAGAGGAATCCGATCAGGCCAATTCCCGGACCAGAGCCGCCTGCGGCGTATCCTTCCGCATTCGGGCCGTGGCAGGAAGCGCAATAGGTGGCAAAAGTGATTTCGCCTTTTCCGGCAGCTCCGGGAATTTTCAAGTCGGGATCCTGGGAAATATCGGAGACATGATCGTCATTGCCTAATCGAATATAGGCAATCACTCCGGCCATCTCTTTTTCACTCAAACTACTCCAGGAGGCCATCGCAGTGCCGGGTCGACCAGTGCGGATGGTGTTACGTAGGTAGTTGTCCGAGGCGAGAGCGAGAAAGTCGTGATTTCGAATGCCGGGGGCAAATCCAGCTTTGCCGATTCCCCCAGCCTGGTGGCAAGCCGCGCAAAGACGCCCGAAGGTTGCTTCGCCGAATTTCAACAGGGCCGGATCAATCGCGGGAGTGCGGCCCTTCAAGGGCGACAAAGCGACGGTTCTGACTACATACAGCTTTTTGGAAACGTGGGCCTTTGGAACATATTTATTTACCAGGGCCAATCCTCCGATAATGATGCAGAGCGCAAAGGTTCCTACAAAAAAAAGAGCAAATCGGAGTAATCCGTTCATCCGGGCGGGCGGTTCATTTTCCATCTTGAGCAGGCTTTGAAATATAGGCTTCCAGTAATCGAATATAGATATATCCGACTACTTGCGAGCAATTAATACGATTCCCGTCTACTTGCTTTGCGTATATTGCCATTAACTGGTCAAAGATGGTCAATTTTTTGGGATTAAAGAATGGAGCAGATCAGTCCTCCATTTTTTGCTACTGCTATCATAGACGCCGAATCCGGAGCAGAATTCCCAATAGGCCCAGGAGAAATTTCTTTTCTCGGCTTCAGATCGGACAAAGGCCGTCCATCGAGCTCTGGAGGCGGGGTCCGCTTTGCTGTAGGCTCCAAATTCGCCCATATAGAGAGGGCGGTTCTGTTCTTTAGCCCAGCCTTGAGCCGTGTCGAAGTGTGCTCTGAGTTCCTGTTTTTCCTGATCGGAACCAGTCCACTGGGTGCCGAGCCAGCCCTTGCTTTTTTCGCCAACCCAACTTGCTCCCTGGTGGGTGAATTTGAACGGCAGATAGTAGTGGAATGTGACGATGAGGTTTTTGTCTTCGGCAGGCAATTTTAGTTTTTTGAGCTGAGTGATATTATTCCACTGTCCTGGCCC
Organism: Verrucomicrobiota bacterium; assembly: GCA_013152075.1. Classification (GTDB taxonomy): domain Bacteria; phylum Verrucomicrobiota; class Verrucomicrobiia; order Verrucomicrobiales; family DEV007; genus JAADHD01. Next base: position 5,773 of record JAADHD010000315.1, read on the forward strand.
AATCACGATGGCTCGGCTTGGATTGGTTTTTCTGATCACTTGAATGGCCTCTGCGGCGTATTGGTTCCACAATTCGTTTGTTAGTTTGCCATTGGGTTCGTTGAGGATTTCGAAATAGAGGGTGTCAGGGTAGTTCTTGTAGTGTTCGGCGAGTTGTTTCCACAAAGCCAGAAGTCGTGTTTTGTGTTCCTCAGGCGAAGGGTAAATTTCGTCGTAGTGATGGATGTTGACGATGGTTACCAATTTATTGGATAGGGCCTGATCGATAGCCCAGTCGACACGGTCTAGAAAAGTCTTGTCGATGGTGTAAGGCGCGGACTTTGCGGCGTGGGCCGACCAACGCACAGGGACACGGACGGAATCAAAACCGGCATTGGCAATAAGGGAGAAGTAATTTTCCTCAAGCGTAACACCCCAGGCGCCTTCTTTGGGTGCGTCGAGGGCGTTGCCGAGATTGACACCTCTGCCGATCAGGGAGTTCCAGTGGTGTGCGTCGCGCTTAGTTTCGGCGGCGGTGTGAAGGGATGTTGCGCTGATTGCCAGGAAAAATAATAGGATTCTCATTGGTGTTCTCAAGATTAACCCACATTGTCTCATCATGAAATCTATTCTCTGTTTGTCAGTTTTCATTGCAGCACTTGCAGTTACCTCTGTGGCTCAGGCCGCTCCGCCTAATTTTCTGTTTATTCTGGTTGATGATCTTGGGCGGCAGGATTTGAGCTGTGAGGGCAGTGCCTTTTACGAAACGCCGAATATCGACAGCATTGCCAATAAGGCGATGCGGTTTTCCAATGGTTATTCCGCGTGTCAGGTGTGCAGTCCGTCGCGGGCGGCGATCCAGACGGGCAAGTATCCGGCGCGGGTTGGTATCACGGATTACATCGGAGGAACTACTGGTCGGAATCAACCCGACAAGTGGAACCGTAATACTAAAATGTTGCCTGCGCGTTATAAGATGGAGATGGATCTGAATGAAATCACGATCGCCGAGGCCATGCGTGAGAACGGGTACAAAACATTTTTTGCAGGCAAGTGGCATCTGGGCCACGAGGGGCATGGGCCTCAGGATCAGGGTTATGATGTTAATGTGGGCGGCAATCTTACCGGATCACCCAGAGGTGGATTTTTTTCTCCCTACAACAACCCGGCCTTGAAAGACGGGCCTCCGGGAGAGGAGTTGCCGGTAAGGCTTGGTCGTGAGACGGCGAAATTTATCACCGAACATAAAGACCGACCTTTTTTTGCTATGCTGAGTTTCTACTCAGTGCACGCGCCGATTCAATGCAGTGAAAAGCGCTGGAAAAAGTATCGGGCCAAAGCCGAACGAATGGGATTGATTGATCGGGATGCGCCGCGCTTTAGATTGGATCGATTGAAGGAAGTCCGTCAGGTGCAGGATCACCCGGTCTATGCCGGCATGATGGAAGCCATGGACGAGGGAGTGGGGCACGCGCTCAAGGCTTTAGAGGAAAATGGTCTGGCGGACAATACAGTGGTGATTTTCACTTCGGATAATGGCGGCGTTTCTTCGGGTGACGGGTTTGCTACCAGCGCTTTACCTTTACGCGGTGGCAAGGGGCGTCAGTGGGAAGGCGGAGTGCGGCAGCCTTATTATATCAAGTGGCCGGGAGTGACTCACGGAACGCGTACGGATATTCCTGCAACGGGCACGGATTTTTACCCGACAATTTTGGACATCGCTGGTCTGCCTTTGCTACCCAAACAACACATGGATGGAATCAGTTTGGTGCCGGTGTTGAGAGGGGGGAGCATTGCGGCGCGCTCCCTGTTTTGGCATTACCCGCATTATGGAAATCAGGGGGGCGAGCCTTCGGCGATTCATCTGCGTAACGATTGGAAGTTGATCCATTATTTTGAAGACGGGAGGAATGAGCTGTATCACGTCGGGCGTGACATTGGTGAACAGCGGAACCTTTATAACAAACACCCGGAGCGGGTTGAGACAATGCTCAAGGAGCTAAAAGCCTGGCAGAAGAGTGTCGGGGCAGTTATGCCGAGTGAAAATCCGAAGTGGGATGCGGTGGCTTACGAGAAGTCGATGAAGCAGCTTGCGGAAAAAGGTATCGTCAATCGTGATAAGCAGCACGCAAATGTGTTGAAGGCGGATTTTGTGCCGCGTGGAGGCTGGTGGGAGAATAAAGGGAAGAAGAAATAGAACTACGAATAAGGGGTAGATGGATTGGAAGCAAAGAGAGATTGGGTTGTTGCTTGGGTTAGTATTGTTTTCTGCTGGGGCATTGCAGGCAGAGGATTCGATTTACGATTGGGATGTGGGAGCTTTGCCGGATGTAAAACTGAAAGTGGTGCGCTACCGCATTTGGATTCCCGACGGAGTAAGGAACATTCGTGGGGTATTGGTATTGATTCCCGGCACACACGGTGATGGTCGACGTTTGATCTCTGATCCGATGTGGCAGGAGGTCGCAAAAAAACACCAGTTGGGAATTCTTGGTTGCCAGTTCAGCGAAGGTGAAATCGCTCCCTATCAGGATGACAAAAAATTTGCCACCTGTCGATCGATCGAAAAAGCACTGGTGAAATTAGCAGAGCTCAGTGGTCATGCAGAACTGTCCCGTGCCCCTGTAGCGTTGTGGGGGCATTCGGCGGGATCAAATTTGTCAGCGAGATTTTGCCGTTATGCTCCACGCCGGGTGATGGCTTTCGCCAGCTGTAAGGGCACGCGGGGTCCAACCCGTGACTCTCGCGGCACGGAGGAAATTCCCATGCTAGTTGCGATCGGGGCGCGCGACCAGCCGGTG
>JAADHD010000397.1 GCA_013152075.1 Verrucomicrobiota bacterium
ATTGCCCTGATAGACAATCTCGTCAAAGAAGAGTTTTTGTCTCAGCCCCACGCCGACCAGCTACATGTAGAAACCAACTTCGACACATTGTTGACTCGACTGGAAAACATGGCGACCGGCTGATTCAATCTCCCCTTCAAACTGTTGCATTTTTCAGATAAGATCGCACTCAAGCTTGAAGCTCAAGCTGTCTGACCTGCATTTCATCCGCCGCAATCTGAGTTTTTAGCTCTTCCAATCCATCGAATTTCTGCTCTTCTCTGAGGAATTTCACGAAGGTGATTTCTAAATCTTCTCCGTAAATTTCCTGTTCAAAATCCAACAAATACACCTCGAGAAGGCGCAGCCCCTGTTCGCCCTCTACCGTTGGTCTATGTCCCAGGTTAGCCAATCCGATATGCCTGTCACCCTTACCGGAATCGAGCGCCACCCTAACAGCATAAACTCCACTGGGAGGCAATTTTTCGTTATGAACACTCAAGTTCGCCGTTGGATAACCAATGGTCCGCCCCAGTCGCTTTCCCTCCACCACTGTGCCCAGAACGGTGTATTTCCTCCCCAACAAACCCTCTACTATGGAGAAATCCCCCTTCTCCACTGCCTGGCGGATCAAAGTGCTACTGATAACTTGCCCTTCCGCACGCACCGAAGGAACCCCCACCGCATCAAAACCCAGTTCGTCTCCCAGACGGCTTAACAGTTCCAAATCACCTGAGCGCTTATACCCAAAGCTCCAATCACTGCCCACGGTAATCTGACGCAAATCCTGACAAGCACTCGCTAATTGAGCCACAAACTCGTCTGCAGGAATGCGTGAAAAGGGTTCATCAAAATGAATCAATAACACCTGATCAACCCCTAATCGCTCCAGTAAAACCATCTTATGCCGAGTTGAAGTAAGCAAACGAGGAACAGGACCGGAAGACAATGCCGCTCTTGGGTGAGGATCAAAAGTTATGACAACCGCTATACCCCCAGCGTTCGCAGCGGCATCAACCGCACATCCAATCACCTCCTGATGCCCCTTGTGAAGACCATCAAATACCCCGATCGCCAGATACGTCGCCCCGGAAATACTGCTCAAGGACTTGATGTCATTAATTAATTCCATCATTCCTGCTTTCCTTCTTATACACCGACCGCCTCAACCTGCACGCTGGGTCTCGCTTTCAATGCCTCTACCTTTTATGCACCACGCATTCTCGACACTTCGGGCAAACTGATAAGAGCCTCGATCACTTCATCCCGTTTACCGCTCTTTAACTGATCAAAACTCACGGCACTACTCAAATCAAACTTCCCTGATCGCGTTCTGCGTAGTTTCTGTAAATGGCCTCCGCAGCCCAGCTTATCACCAATATCATGCGCATAGGTTCGCACGTAAAAACCTTTACTGCATTTCACCGTAAAGTCGATTTCAGGCACTTCTATTCGATCAATCCTATTACTGTACACGTATACCAGACGCGGATCCCGCTTCACCGTTTTCCCCTGCCTAGCTAACTTGTAGAGCGGAACACCATTCTGTTTGATCGCTGACACCATCGGCGGAATTTGATGGAAATCTCCTTTGAACTGATCAAAAGCCGCCTTGATGTCGTCATCTGAAAAATCCGGAACTTCTTTTTCTTCAAGATACTCCCCTTCTGCATCCTGGGTACTCGTTGTAATGCCAAGTTTAATTGTACCAACATACTCCTTATCCTCACTCATCAGAAGATCCTGGATTTTAGTAGCTTTACCTACAACCAGAATCAGTAATCCCGTCGCCATGGGGTCAAGGGTCCCACAATGACCGATTTTTTTGATATTTAGACACTTACGAGCGACCGCTACCACATCATGCGATGTCATATCAGGTCCCTTATCTACCAGCAGTACTCCGTTAATTGATGTTTCCATTTATTACTTCGTCAACACGTTTTAAAAATCGTAAAGCAGCTTCTTCAATAGGGCCACTCATTCTAGTGCCTGCCGCCAACTGATGTCCTCCACCACCAAACTCCCCGCAAATAGCACCAACATCAGCCTCTGGAGTTTTTGACCGGGCACTGACCCGGATTTTACCGTCTTCGAGTTCTTCAAAAAACACCGCCACGATCACCGAATCGATCGACCGAATCACATCGATCAACCCTTCCGTATCGGAAGGCTCAACTCCAAACTCCTCTATGACCGATCGTTTTAATTTCCAGCTGGCCACGCGGCCTTCACTGCCAATCTCAAATTCCTGAAGCAATTCCCTCAAGGCATAAATTCTACTCAAGGGGTAAGACTCGTACAGGGATTGAGAAATCCCGCCAACATCTACTCCCGCGCGCGCCAATTGACTTGCCACCTCAAAAGTATACTCCGTGGTGTTCGGGAAACGAAAAGACCCTGTATCTGTAGAAATTCCAGCCCAGATATTGTCTCTCATCACCTCATCCAGCTTCCAGCCCATAGCCTCAATCAGATCAAAAACAATTTCGCCAGTAGCTGGCGCTTCGACATCAATATAATTCACATCTCCATACCCAGGATTGCTGATGTGATGATCAATGTTGACCAGCGTTCCCCGCTCTTCAAATGCATCCCATACCGACTTGCCAACCCGTTCTTCCGCGGCGGTGTCCAGAGCAACCGTCACATCCACACACAGCGGCGAGTTCAAATCCGAAGGGATCATGACCATCGAACTTTGCGGAAGAAATTTGAGCGAGCTAGGAACTCCATCCTGGTTCACGACTGTCACCTCCTTGCCAAGATTGAGCAAAGCCCGGGCCAGAGCCAGAGCTGACCCAATCGCATCGCCATCCGGCCGCATGTGACTAAGGACAGCTATTTTATCAGCCGCCAACAACATTTCGCCGACTTTCCGTAAAGACTGTTGTTTATCAATCCCGCTCATCACTTTCTTCAGACCGATCCGGTTCATCATCCGGCGCAGCGGTTTCCTCCTCGGCGATTTCCTCCAACAAGGACAACACCCTGACTCCTCTTTCAATCGAGTCATCAGAGCAGAACTCCAGACGTGGGGTAAATTTCATCGTCACTCGCTTGCCGATGTAACTCTGCATCGCCACACGATTATGGTTCAACTTATCAATAGCGGCCTGGATGGATCTATCATCTCCAATGACCCCGATAAAAACCTTAGCCTGTTTCAAATTCGGAGTGATTTCCACACCATGAACCGATACCAACACTTTCGAAAATTCGAGCTCCCTGCTGATGTAGTTGCCCAGCTCACGCTTTAACAACTCATTTACACGTAAAAGACGTTTGCTCATGACTCTTTAATCCTGGCTGGGTGCAAAAGCGCACTTTACGCCTTCATCACAGTCTAATCTCAGCCTGCGTTTGTTAGAGCGTTTGGTCAACCTTCTCCAGCTCGTAACACTCAATGATATCCCCGGGAACATAATCATTGAACTTGCCAAGACGGATACCACATTCCAAACCGTTGCGCACCTCCTTCACGTCTTCCTTGAATCGGCGAAGCGTTGCAAAACCACCATCATACACCGCCTGACCACCGCGCAACACACGAGCTCGAGCTGTGCGTGCCATACGTCCGTCAATCACAACACATCCCCCGACTCGACCGGAAGAGAGCTTGAACAACTCTTTGACCTCAGCGTGTCCGATTACTTTCTCCCTGGTTTCAGGATCCAGCAATCCCAACAGCGATTCCTTCACCTGGTCGATCAATTCATAAATAATACTGAAAAGCTTGACCTGAATCCCTTCGCGCTTGGCAATGGGCACCGCCTTTCCTTCAAGCTTGGTGTTAAAACCGAGAACCACCGCTTCCGACGCACTCGCCAGTAAAACATCAGATTCTGTAATAGGGCCCGCTGATGAATGGAGAATATCCAAGGATATTTTTTTCGACTCAATGTCTCCAAGAGCATTAACAACGGCTTCAACAGAGCCCTGCACGTCACATTTCAAAATCAGCTTGAGCACTTTTTTATCACCAGCCTCAATATTCTGGAACAGTGTTTCCAGCGAGGTCTGAATCGGTTTCGCCAGTTTTTTCTGCCTCCGTTCACTCAACCGCTCTTCACTCAATTTTTTGGCGTGACGCTCAGAATCCATTTGCGTCAGCTCATCGCCTACATCCGGCAAACCGCTGAAGCCCAAAATTTCAACCGGCTCGCCAGGAGCTGCCGATTTCACCACCTGAGCATCAGTTCCCATCAAAGATTTCACTTTGCCCGAGTAGCTTCCACATATAAAAGGCACTCCGGCCTTCAATGTTCCGGACTGGATCACCACAATGGCAGTCGCCCCTTTACCTGGATCCATTTTGGCCTCAATCACCGTTCCGCGAGCCGGGCCCTCAGGATTGGCCTTCAACTCCATGATCTCAGCCTGCAAACACATGGCTTCAAACAAAGTATCCAACCCGTCACCTGTTTTCGCCGATACTTCAACGCAAAGAGTATTGCCGCCCCAGTCTTCAGGAGCCAAATCTCGTTCTTGTAGCTGGGTTTTAACTTTCATGACATCCGCACGCGGAAGATCAGTCTTGTTGATCGCTACAATAATGCCGACATTCGCTGCCCTGATGTGATCGATTGCCTCGATCGTCGTAGGCATGATCCCATCATCTGCCGCAATAACCAACACCACGATGTCAGTCACATTCGCCCCGCGCGCGCGCATCGCAGTAAATGCCGCATGCCCCGGTGTATCAATAAAAGTGATTTGTTTTTCTGACCGGGTGACAGAATAAGCCCCCACGTGCTGGGTGATTCCTCCAGCTTCACCATCTACTACTTTCGAACCTCGATAATAGTCCAGTAATGATGTTTTGCCATGATCCACATGCCCCATGAAAGTCACAATCGGTGGACGAGCAATCAATTCATCTTCCTCTACCACTTCCTCCTCTTCGGGTTCCTCTATAACCTCCTCAACTTTATGAACCCCCCCACCTTTTTCACGTTTTTCTTTCTCGAGAACAAAACCATGTTTAGCGCAAATCTGTTCCGCGACATCAGACTCGATTGATTGATTCTGATTGACGAAAACATCCAACTCCATCAAATCTTTAATCAGAGCAAAAGGCTTTAATTCGATAGCCGCAGCTAGCTCTTTCACCACAATAGGTGGCTTCAAATTAATGATTTTAGACGGATCTATTTCTTCGTGCTCCTCATCCTCCCCCTCAGCGTCAGCGTCAATGCCCGCGTCAGCACCATCTTCATTCCCCTCACTCAGCTCGACGGCTTCACTTTCGACCTCCTCTGTCGCCTTGCGCCTCTTCTGCACCAGAGCATTGGATTGCGGTCCGGTCAGCGAGGAAAAAACCGTTCCTTCTGAAGCATTTGCTCCAATCTGATCCTTCTTCCCCTTACTGCGACGCTCCGCTTGACGCTCTGATTCTTCAAAAAGATTCAAAGCATCCTTTTTTTTCTCATCTAATGACTTTCCGGTTTTCCCAGCGGTACCGCCCTTGTCTTGAGATGCGTCTTGTGTGTTCGATGCCATTAAATCCTATGTTCCCTTGATTAAAATACCAATAATCCAGTCCTGTGCAAAGCAACGCAATCACCGCTAAGCGGAAGCTTCAGCCCCCTCGTTTTCAGTTTCCGACGCTTCTTCTTTAGGCGCATCTTCCACTTGCTCGGTTTCGGCAGTAGCTTCAGTCTTTTCTCCAGCTTCCTCATCGACGGCAGGAATCGCCCCTCCCGAGGCTTTTTCATAACCCTCTTTAGCTTTTTCAAGAATCGTCGCCGCCTCTTCTGTCGGCACATCAATAATGCCCGCAATATCATCTGCATCGACAGAAGTCGCCAAAATCTCAAGACTGTTGATTCCTCCACGAACCAATTCCAAAGCTTTCTCCAGCTCCAAGCCCAACGGCTCTGCCAGAGCCTCAGCCGCAGCCACTACTCGTGCTTCAAAAGCTTCGTGAACTGATTCATCTTTCTCCACCTGGATATCCCAACCAACCAGACGCGAGGTCAAACGAGCATTCTGCCCGCGACGACCAATAGCTTTAGCCAACTCTTCTTCCTCTACCGTCACCTTGACCGAATGAGCCTCCTCATCCAGATCAATCGAACGGATCAGAGCAGGCTTGAGCGCATCCTGAACAAATTCCTTCACATCATCGCTCCAACGAATGATGTCGACTTTTTCGTTGTTGAGCTCACGAACAATATTTTTCACGCGAGCACCTCGCAATCCCACACAGGCACCCACCGGATCCACCTTTTCGTTGGCGCTGTAAACAGCTACCTTGGTTCGATAGCCAGCCTCCCTGGCGATGCCTCGAATCTCGACCGTCCGGTCAGCAATTTCACTCACTTCAGACTCAAACAGACGTCTGACAAAATTCGGATGACTTCTTGATAAAATAATTTCAGGCCCACGGGATCCATTTTCCACTGCCACCACATAAGCCCGCAAGCGATCGCCGACATTGTATTCTTCCGTATTCACCCTTTCCCTCGATGGCATCACGCCTTCGAATTTTCCCAGATCCACCATCACATCAGAGCGCTCGAAACGTCTCACCGTGCCGCTGACAATATCCCCAGCACGATCTTTGTATTCGTCGTAAATCAAGGCTTTCTCAGCTTGACGCAAGCGTTGCAACATTGCTTGCTTAGCCGTCTGGGCTGCAATACGTCCAAAATCCTTCGGAGTCACATCAACTGCGATTTCCTGATCCAGCTCAGCTTCAGAGTTGATTCGCTGAGCCGTCGCCAAATCAATTTGGTCATAAGGTCGGGACACCGACTCCACTACCACCAAAGAAGCAGTCGCCTTGATGTTACCGTTTTCTGGATCAATATGAATCTCCAGACCTCGGGCAGGCCCAATACTTTTCCTCGATGCAGCCAAAAGGGCGCTCTCAAGAGCCTCGATCATGGTGGATCGATCAATTCCCTTTTCCTTCTCGTAATACTCAAAGAGTGCTAATAATTCGCTGGTCATTGTCCTGCTGATAACCTGAGACAGAAAAGGGCGGGAATAAATCCCACCCCACTTCCACCCCTACGGCCGGCGGCCTAGGTCATCCAAGTGTTGTACGTTGCCAATCATAGAGGCAACCTCTCCTTCCCGCAAGCAGAAAACCCCGCTACAAATTTCAACTTGCACACTCCCTTTTTATACCTTAACTCAGTGCCGTCGTCGAAAGCATTTGATGAGACAGCTTTTACTAAAGTTGACCCATCACCAGATTACGACGCGACTAGAAGAAAGGGTGGGTAGCTCAGTTGGTAGAGCAGTGGCCTTTTAAGCCATTTGTCCTGGGTTCGAGCCCCAGTCCGCCTACTTCTTCTATTTCACTCCCGATCCTGATCCCAGTCCTGATCCTGATCCCCCTCTGGCCAAAGCCCCTGAAAAGGCTTTCGGGTTCAGTCCACAAACTGCAAGCGCGCCAACATCCGGTACATCCCCTCGGTCTCGGCGATCAATTCTTCATGGCTGCCGGTCTGCACCGCCACTCCATCATTAATCACCACAATGCGATCAGCATCCTTCACTGTCGCCAATCGATGAGCGATGATAATCGAGGTTCGATCTTTCATCAGCTCCTCCAAAGCATCCTGAACCACTCGCTCACTTTCAGCGTCAAGGGAGCTGGTGGCTTCGTCCAACACCAAAATCGCCGGATCAGCAAGAATCGCCCGGGCTATCGCAATCCGTTGCCGCTGCCCCCCCGAAAGTCGTATCCCACGATCCCCCACCAAGGTGTCATAACCTTCTGGGAAAGCCTCGATGAAGTCGCTCGCATTTGCTCGCCTGGCAGCCTCTTGAATTGCATCGCGATCAGCATCAGGTTTGCCATAACCAATATTATCAAGAATACTTCCCCCGAAAAGTAACACCTCCTGAGGCACCAACGCCATCTGCGAACGCAAATGACTTAGGTCGTATTCGCCGGCATCCTTGCCATCGAACAATACTTGTCCGCCCGCAGGTTCATAAAATCGCAACAGCAGGGAAATAATCGTCGACTTACCCGCTCCACTCGGCCCCACCAAAGCCACCCTCTCCCCTGGCTCCACCTTGAGTGAAACCCCTTTCAACACTTCGACATCAGGCCTTACCGGATAATGGAAATGAATATCTTTTAATTCCACTGCTCCCTCAATTCGCTCTGCATCTTTTTCTCCATCCACCCTTTCCACCTCTTCATTCAGTATCTCACGCACACGGTCCGACTCACCAACGGCTTGTTGTAACGAACTTAGAATTTCAGGAAAAGATCCCAGAGCTGCCCCCACAAAAACGCTGAACAAAACAAATCGCCAGAACATCTCGGAATCAATCTGCTTATTGACCAACATCGTGCCGCCATACCACAACACCAAGGTCAAGGTACCAAACATGACAAAAATGATGAAGGAAACAAATAAGCCCCGGGGTGTTGCCGCACAAATAGCCCGGTTCAAAAACTGATCCAACTTCTCCCCATAGCGACTGGTTTCATAACCCTCATTGCCAAACGCTTTGACACTGACGGCACTTTGCAAAGTTTCCTCTACCACCACGTTGGTCTCCGCCAACAAGTCCTGGGATTCACGC
>JAADHD010000463.1 GCA_013152075.1 Verrucomicrobiota bacterium
GCATACTTCGTTACGGGTGAAGAATTGCCGGAATCCGGTTCGCTGGCCTGGGCGACTTTCATCACAAATAGCATCAATTGCTGCAATCTATCCTTGATCGTTGCAACGTTTATTTTCCTTTCTGTCAGCTTTTTACATAGCGTAGTCCAGCGCATCAAATCACTCTGACTATCCTGATCCAGCTCACCAGCGATGTGCAGGTTTTTGTTATCCAGATGTAACAACGGATTGACAATGTGAATCCTGGCGTTCCGCAAATCATCGCCCTCTAACCCATAAGTTTCGGGCGAGATAAACACGATCCCGTCGCGCCAGCCGTATACGCTGTCAGCGTTGACCTGCATGACGACCAGATACAAACGAAGATTAAACTTTCGACCGTCGACCAACAAAGGATTGTGAATGTAGTGCTGTACCACGCTGGCGGACTTGTCCTTTATCTCATCGGGCGAAGTGATGACATACGCACCTTGACCTCCTGACATACTCTCCGGCTTGACTAACCAGTAAGGCTTTTCAGGGTGCTGCCTGAAGTACGCTTCAAAAAGCACCATTTCTGTTGGCAACACGAAGGTCGTCGGATGAAAGTCCGGCTCCTTTTCATGGCGCTTGGTGTATTGCGAAACAGCACCCTTTAGCTTCGCTTTGTGGTCCAGCACTTGCCATTTCGGATCATCATAGGTAGTAAAAAAGCGAACAAAGTCCGGTATAACTTCCGGCTTTTTGCCGACGGCAGATACCAAGCTGTGCTGATGAAGCTTTACCGCGTCCGTATTGCTGGTTTCTTTGAATAAACAAACGGCGAAAAAGTCCAGTCTGACATCTCGCATGGGGTTCTCCATGAGCGATTCACAAACAGACCGCGCCTCATCTATTCTGCCTTGTTGATGCAAACACATACCATGCAACAGACCCGCTTCGAAATACTCCCTGCGCGACAATTCCCATGCATCGCGATAGCCTTTTGATGCTCGCTGTATATCGCCAAGCTGCTGGTGAATATAGCCCAGATTGAAGTGTGTCCGCTCATTGTCGGGCTCGATTAAAATCGCTTCCCTGACGAGTTCCAGGGACCGGTCAAATTGAAGTTCGCGAGAATACAAGAAAGCCAAGGCCATGATTGCACCCAAGCGTCCAGGGCTATCTTGACGCAGCGTTTCCAATTGAGCTTTGGCCGCATCGGCATCGCGTGCCACAAGGGACAGCGCCTGATGCAGGGCTTGTTGATAATTACTGTTAGGCATTTGCTTTTTCACCCTCCCTGCCCTCTTGCCCGCCGTAGCCTCGGCGAAGGAGCTTTCGTTACCAAACTGTGATTGGAGGGGGGCAAGGGGTTAATACCATTCATTTTTGGGATTAACGCACATGCTTTTTTCATCGTCAAGCCCGATGGCCAAGCAAATCAGGGCTCTCCGAAGCCTTTCTCAATGATCGCATCTGAATCGTGAACCCAACCATCTCTGCTCCCCCGTCCTGTCCAAAAATTAGTCCGACGTCTTTTATAATGGTAGGCAAGCCGAACTGAACTCCCTCTTTTTTCAGCCAGAGGGGTAAAATTACCCGCTGTGTTCCTTATGGGTATGGATGAAAATAGTCACTCTTCACGACTTACCTCGATTGCGTGCCCCGTGCACTGTACGTCATTGGAGATCGGAGACACCTGGGGGTGTAAGACAAAAAAGTTAAGCTATTGACTATTGAAAGCCCTCTTATCACCTATCAACATCATTTCGCCCGTTGCCTTCGGCTGTCTGCGCTACTCTCCGGCTCAGGGCTGGCAATAAAAACAATTTATTCCCAGCGTTTCACACTGGGCTATCTCATTTTGTCCTTTCAGGACAGGTTACTTACTCCTCTATTGCACCAACGGTGCTTAATGAGACAGCCCAGTGCGCAGCGCTGGGTAAAAAAACCCAAATCTTCCAGCCCTGAAAGGGCGAAACTCCTAATGCCAGCAGCTTAACTATTTTGTCTTACACCCGACACCTGGAGCACGACTACTCTTTGTTTGCATAATACGGACGGAAGCTAAACACTTGAGGATCTTTGGTGTCCACGGAAACCACCACTCCAGCAACGTTGGGCGAGCCGAAGACTTCCAAGCGAGTGAAATGAGTGAAAAGTTTTCCTTTGCTATCTTTAAGCGGCTTGTCCACTCGATAATAGTGGGTATCGCCATGAATACAGACGACCGGCCTTTGATAATCGGAAAGAAACCCTCGCATACTGGCAAGGAAGTCCTTGAAGCCTTCCTTGCTGCCGGTCTCGAAGTCGGGATTCGCATGAATGATGACGGCTACTCCTGGCGCATCGTTGGCAATCGCTTCGGCGAAGCTCTCTTTCAGAAACGCTAAATTGGCGGCATTACGTTCTTTGAATTCCGCCATCGACGGCGGGTCATCTGTTCGATGGTTGTTGTTGCTTCCAACCACATGCACGACAATAAAAGAGACACCTGCTTTGGTGAACCGGTAGTTTTCCTCATACTTCGAGAATTTGGGGTCACCGCTTTGCTGCTTCACATTCAGCTTCTTCAACCGTAACGTCGCTGGGTCATTGTAGAACATTGAGCGTATTTTTTTAAGACGTTCAATGGGATCCGCATTGACACCATGACAGTCAGTCCATTCGTTGTCACCGGGGGTGTAAACCACAGGTTTCGGATAGGCGCGGAAGAGATCTCGAATCTTGAGAAATTCCTCGTCCGAACACGCCACACCCTGCGCTTTAAAGTCACCAACGTGCATCAAGAACGCAAAATCCTCTTTCTCGGACTGTCTTAATAAGTGACGATACGCCACGTCCTGTGTTTTTGCGTAGGGCAAGTCACCCGTTGCGAGGAACCGAAACCGGCTCTCTTGAGCTTGCACTGAAGCCATCAACGTCAGCAATACCAGGCCGACATAGAAGAAGCTCATCTTGTTGTTCATCATCACGTTCATATTGGAAGTTACGGTTTAGGTTCTGGTTATTAGTGGTAACAATCAGCCATAGATTTGCCAATGCTATTTACAAATACAATTGATTCCCCCCATTCAATCTTTTTTCCCGATAGCCAAGAGGTGTTTATCCGTACGAAAATAAATGACTCCATCAACAATCGCAGGGGTCGCGTATATCTCGTCTCCAATCTGATTCTCACCCAGAACCTTCATTTCATCCCCGCTTCCCAGAATAAGAACAACACCTCGCTGGGCGCATAGAATCACTTTGTCGCCCCAAGCCACAGGGCTGGCATAGTATTCCCCACTAACCCCGTTGCGCTTGGGGCCATAGATTGTTTTTCCCGTGGCAGCATCAAGGCAGGTGATCACTCCCCCCGACTTCAGCAAATAAACTTTCCCACCGACTATAAGAGGTGATGGCACATAGGGCAGAGCCTTACCCTTACTATAGACCCATGCTATTCCCTCTCCCTCTTTTAACTCTCCTTCATGGCCCGCTTCCACCGCCACCATCAAATTTTTTCCGGGAGCACTCATATTTTGTAACACCTGGTATTCCTTCGAGTCCCAGAACCCATCTCTGTTTGCGTCCAAGAAATTGAAGGCATCCCGGCCCCGACTTTCCGGAAGTTCCGCCTCAGCTATTTTCCCGTCCCCATTAACGTCGAATTTCTTGAAGACCCACTGTGGATCATTTGCATTCTCCTCGCTGATTTCTATATCACCCCAAAAATTCTGTCGAGCTCTCTCCACTCCATCAGCATTTGGTGTGGCCCATGCGGCAAAATAAAGTCGTTCGCTGTCTCCTACAGGTGTGGTGCAAGGAAACACGCAGAGGCCATCTACCGACCACAACTTACGGCCATCTTTAGGATCGTAAGAGAGCAGCGAGTTAGTACCTGGCACCACTAATTCTTTGCGTTCACGATTATTCCACAGGAAGGGCGAAGAATAAGTGTGACGTAATCCCGGTCGAACAGACTTCCATTTCAGTTTGCCATCAGTGATGTCAAAACAATGAATTGCCGAATCCTTACCGCCATCCCTTACAAGTATAACACCGCCATCAAACAAGAGGGGCGAGTCTCCGGTACCAAACATCTGAGATGTGTCAGGAAAACGCTTTCCCCATATTACCTTTCCACTTGGTACATCGCAGACAATTAGCCCATAGCCCCCAAAATAAAAAACCACTCTCTTGCCATCAGTGCAGGCTGTGGGTTGCGCAGGGTTGGCTGCCTTATGGGCGTAGGATTTTTCCACTTCCCCCTTTACCTTGTGCTGCCAGGCAATGCTTCCATCCCTCCGGTCATAAGCAGTCATCACTAGCAATTGCCCTGCCTCTTCTGTAGAGGTGAGGAAAAGAAAATCACCTGTCACGCAAGGTGATGAGCGGCCTGATCCAGATTCCACTTTCCAGAGCACGTTCTGCTCATTTTTCCCTAACTCCGCAAGGACCCCGGCATCACTGGCGGGAGCAACGGCAATCCCCCCCGGCCCGAGAAATCCAGGCCAACCCGGAGCTCCTGATTCTTCTCCATGAGTGGTCCCCGGGTGGGCAAAAGCAACTGTCATGACCGCAAACGCCAAGAGGGATTGAAAAAAAGAAGTAAATAGACGGATCATGTGCGGAGGCTAAGTCATGGAAGCCCTATTTTCAAATTATCCAGCGTGCGCTATTAAACTCATTAAGCATTTCCCATAGTCATTCAACAAATCTTGACTTGCTATCACATATCAACACCAAGCGCTGCTGTTGAAGTTGCTCCACCGTTGCCGTCGTCGGCAAGTGAACCAGGCGGTCTTTTCCGCATCCATGGATGTGATCTGACGAAAAATTGTATCCCGTTAGATTACAAAGCTGCCCAGCGTTTGTAATCAGAAAATCCTCCTATTTATCATAAAAAGACCACCTACACAGGAACCCCTCCCACACAGTTTCCGACGAGGTTATCTTCGACATGAATGTCTGACAGACCGCACAATTGGATTCGAGTTCATCTCATTCCTGGAAAAGCTTGTGTCCTAGTCGAGAGCCTATAAAATCGCCAGAATGCTCCCCTACTCAATCATGCGATCCCTCCTTTCAACCCTCTTCATCGGGCTGACGATTTGTGGATCGGGGTACGCCGAGGAGGCGATCTCGATCGGCCATCACCGGCAGATGTTCATCGACGACTTTATCATCGCCGAAAGCGAGAACATCACTCGAAGGCTTTGCCCGGTTGATAAACACCCCGAAAACCCCGTCGTGCGCCCGGATCGCCCTTGGGAGGGGCGGCTGGCCGTGCCCCAGGGTTCCGTGATCTACGACGAGCAAGAAAAACTCTTCAAGATGTGGTACACCACCAATGTGCAGTCACGCGGAGAGGGAGCAACCTTCAACAAAGGCAAGGCACTGGCCTACGCCACCAGCGAGGATGGGGTGCATTGGGATAAACCGGAAATGGGCATCGTCATCGAAGACGATCGCAAGACCAATCAGGTCATCGCACCGATGGAATTCGGCTACATGTATCAACCTTATTTTGTCCTCAAGGACTTGATGGAGAAAAATCCTAAGCGGCGTTACAAAATGGCCTTCCTGTCCATTCAGCGAAACGTCAACGACCCGAATGTCGCTAATCATGACAACACCCGCAGAGGTTCGGGCGTGGCTTTCAGTGCAGATGGCCTCCACTGGAACAAGGTCAAGGATTTCGCTTCTGATGATTTGATTGATATCAGCCACTTCATGGTCGACCCAACACGTGAGGATAAATACGTCATCTACGGCCGAACGCTAAAGATGATGCCCGAGATTCAGAAGGCCTGGAAAGGATACGACTGGTTCGAGTCCGTCTACGGCGGACGCGCGGTGATTCGTTCAACCAGCCGCGACTTCATCAACTGGAAGCCGGCGGAATTTATCCTGGGACCCGATTTAAAGGACCCACCCAGCACCGAGATTTATTCGATGAATGTGTTTCCCTACGAGGGAATCTATCTGGGCCTGGTACAACGCTACCTCTGCCGTCTCGACAAAAGCACCATCGATATCCAACTGGCCATCAGTCGGGATGGGGTGCACTTCGAGAGACCCTTCCGGGATGCCTTTTTCCCTCTCGGTTCGATCGGCAGCTGGGATCGTTTTCAATTGCACAACATGTCCGGCCCACCACTAACGCAGGGCAATGAACTGTGGTTTTATTACGGAGGGAGGAGCTCCCGCCATCGCCCTAACACCATGGCTGATGCCAAAGCGGGCGGAGCTATTGGGATGGCCTCCCTCTTAAGGGATCGCTTCGTTACGGTAGAAGCCAGTTTCGACGGCGGACGCCTACTCACCAAGCCTGTAAAATTCGAGGGAGCGGCACTCAAGGTGAACGCCAACACCGCATTCGGTAAAATCGAAATACGCTTGCTCGACGATCAAGGCTATCCACTAAAAGGATATGAAGCGAGCATCGAAGGCGTCGACTCGGTCGAGCATACAGTGCCCTTTGAAAAAGCAATGAAGCCGCTCAGGGGACAAGCGGTGCGCGTTGAGTTTAAAATCTACAACGCGCAACTGTATTCGTTTTCGATTCAGTAAGCTCTGAGTCTTTGCTTGTTATCAACAAGCTTCAATACCGGCTTTTATTTGCCTTTGCCCTTAGCGCGCGCCTTGTGCTTGGCTTTTTTGTTCGATCCGGGACCATCCAAGTGGTAATTCATTCGTTCAAGCTCACCTCTACTTAATACGCCGTCTTTATTGTTGTCTGCTTTAGCAAAGGTTCGACTCGCTTCTTCCGCTCCTTGACGACGAGTCAGGGCCTTGGAAAAATCTGAGCGGGAAAATTCAGCTTTCGTGAGGTCACCGCTTTTGTCCTTGTCGCAAGTTTTGAGAAGGATCATGGCTTGTTTTTCAGGCCCTCTGAGTTCCTGTTCTTTATCGGCATAAACGATGCTGGAGCATAGCGCTACGGCTAGAGTGAGTAGTTGTGATTTCATTAGTATTTGGGTTTCATTGTGCTTGTATAAAATAAAACTCATTAAATTAAAAATGGTTGCGATGAATCTCCATTTTTCCTGAAATATTTTTCAGGGTTGGTGGGAAAGGGCACTATTGAACGGGTGGTGATGCCCATCCAATTTACCCCTCCTAAATGGCGGAAGGCGTTGGATAGTCTCCAAAGTATCTCAGGCTCCGATTTTCTTAAATAGATCGTTTTGTTTCACCTTGTAACGAACATTTGGCGACAGTAGGGATCGGCATTATAAGTGGCCATGTCTTTTTCCTCTCTTGGTATATCGGATCCACTGGTTTGCGCGGTCAATCATCACGCCGCCCCTACACCCGTGCAGACCGCCGCCATCCCCGTCATCCTCGCGGGGGGCGATGTCCTGGCTACGGCAAAGACAGGCTCGGGCAAGACCACCGCGTTTGTATTGCCCTTACTCCAACGCTGGTGGCGATCGGCTCCTCACAAAAAACCACGTCCGATTCACACACTGATCCTTGTGCCTACCCGTGAACTTGCGGCCCAAGTCAGGGAAGTGGTGCAGGAGTTCTCCCATCATCTGCCTGAACGAATAAAGGTGGTGAGTGCCGTGGGGGGAGTGTCGATCAATCCGCAAATGATGGCCTTGCGCGGCGGCGCGGATATCATCGTCGCCACTCCAGGACGGCTTCTCGATCTCGTCGATCACAATGCGGTGCAATTATCCGGACTCAGCTCTCTGGTTCTGGATGAAGCTGACCGGATGCTCGATCTCGGTTTTGCCGACGAACTGAAGCGCATCCTCACCCTGCTACCCGAGTCCCGCCAAACCCTTTTATTCTCCGCCACCTGTTCGACGACGATCGAAGCCATGGCTCTGGATTTGTTGCGCGAGCCAACGCGGATCGATGTCGATAGCGGACCAAAAGACGCGCCGGCCATCGAGCAACGAGCCATTAGAGTAGACAGCGACAAACGCACTCCCCTGTTGCGTCATCTGGTCGGCACCCTGGATCGCAAGCGAATACTGGTCTTTGTTGCCAAACAATACACCGCAGACCTTGTGGCTGAGAAACTGCAGCGCAATGGCATTAGCGCTTCCTCTTTTCATGGAGACCTCAGTCAAGGGGCTCGTCATGATGTGTTGAGCGATTTTAAAAACTCGCAAATTCAAGTGCTCGTCGCCACCGATCTTGCTGCGCGTGGACTCGACATAGTGCAGCTACCTGTGGTGATCAATTACGACCTCCCCCGCTCCGCCACCGATTACACCCACCGCATCGGCCGCACGGGTCGCGCCGGAGAAGTCGGAGTCGCTATCAGCTTCGTTACCGCCGAGTCTCACGCGCACTTCTGTCTCATCGAAAAACGCCAGCATTTAAATATCGCCAGGGAAGAAATTTCTGGTTTCGAACCTAGTGAAACTATTCCTCTTCCCTCTCCCGACAACGGTGGCATCAAGGGCCGCCGTAAGAGCAAAAAAGATAAACTGCGCGAAGCCGCCGCTCGAAAAGAGAGAGGGAAGTGATTTGCCGTTTCAGTTTCTCCGATGGCTGTGAACCCTTGAATTCCAATCAATGACCTGCCACTATTTCTT
>JAADHD010000394.1 GCA_013152075.1 Verrucomicrobiota bacterium
AATGCTGAAGTCCAAGAAAAAAATCTTCACGCTGGATTTTGAAGACAATAAAGATCAATGGCATGATCTCATAGTTCATAGCAAAAACGATCTCGTGACAGTCAACATCGACGGCAAAGATGTCGGATCTTTCCAATCAGAAGGATTGGCTCATGAAACCAAATCCACAGTGAGCCTACTGACATACGACAGAAATATTCATTACGATGACCTTAAAATAAGATCCGCGCCCAATTCTGTCATCAAGAAGGATTGAAGGATGCGCTCATCTTGTCTGCTCCAGCCGCATCTCAACTTTCACCGAACTCGTGCCGTTGGCTTCTCAACAGTAGCCGCTGGACGTTGACCACTTCCTTCACGGCCTTCATCCCCCAGATCGCGGCGAGCTCTCTCTGCTAATAATTTAAGCCTCTTAACGACATTCGGATGATCAGCCGCGATGTTGTTTTTCTCGCCAATATCGCTATCCAGATCATATAGAGCGAGTTCTCCCAATTTATACACCCCTGGGCGTATGAGTTTTTTCTGCAAGGGCAGGTGCAACTTCCACTTACCGGAACGAACGGCGTGCAGTTGAGTCATAAAATAATAGTAAAACGCTTCGTGCGGTGATTTTGCACCTTCTTTCCCAGCAAGGATCGGCCAAATATCTTTGCCATCGATGACTCGATTCCCATCGAGTTGTTGCCCTGCAAGTCCGGCAAAGGTAGGCAGAAGATCCATCATCGAGCTCACTTCATCGTTGCTCACGCCAGCCTTAATCCTTCCCGGCCACCACGCGATCGTAGGTATCCGAAACCCTCCTTCATAAGTATCATACAAACCACCCCGCAAAGGCAGGTTCCCTCCACCGGTATGCAGATAAGCTCCATTGTCAGAAGTCAAAATCACGAGAGTCTGCCGATCAATATTCAACCTTTTCAAAGTATCGAGAATTTCCCCCGTTGACCAATCGATTTCTTCTATCGAATCCCCATAACGACCATTAGCCGATTTCCCCAAGAAATCCTCACTGGCAAAGGGCGCCTCATCGCTACCCGGCATGGCATGCGGCAGGTAAATAAAAAAAGGATCGTCCTTATTTCGTTCAATGAAATCAATGGCCTCTTCTGTATAGCGTTTGGTAAGTGTATTCCGATCCGTAGGCGCATCGACAACTTTTTCGTTCCGCATCAAAGGCAAAGGAGGCCAACCCGAACCCTTGTTGCCAACCATGTTATCACTATACGGAATTCCAAAATATTCATCAAATCCCTGCCGCGTGGGAAGGAACTCCAGCTGATCCCCCAGATGCCACTTGCCTATGCAAATGGTCGCGTAATCCTGTTTTTTCAAAACCTCCGCAATGGTGACTTCATCAGGATTCAACCCCTTCGGGCTGATGGGAAACAATACGACCCCATTATTATGATCAACATGAAGATTCACACGCCGCGGATAACAACCCGTCATCAGACTGGCTCGCGATGGCGTGCAGACTGCTGCGGTGGCATAAAACGAAGTCAGCCGCATCCCTTCAGCAGCCATCTTATCAATCCGTGGAGTGCGATGTTTTTTCGATCCAAAACAAGCAAAATCGCCGTAGCCCACATTGTCACAATTGATGATGATAAAATTAGGCTTTTTCTGTTCAGCCTTATCCGCAGCATGAAGCGCAGACAAACAAAACGAACCCAATACTACAGTTAGTAACATGGAATTTCTGTATAGGTGTTTATTCATACTCAATTCATAATTCCTCATTCCTAATTCCTAATTCCTAATTCCTAATTGTCATCGCTTCGCGGTCTCGACGCCTAATTCTTAATTTCCCCCAGCATCTTCACGATCTCATCCGCAATTTTTTCCCCCGTTCCCACCTCTGCATACGAATGCAATCCCATCCACGTCTGATAGCCTCCCAATTTGTGCGCTTCACGATCCGGCAGATAACCGATCCAGTCATTCGCCAGTTCGGCCACCACTGTGTATTTAAAAGGCGAGCGTTTTTTGATGTCGACTCCCAGCCCAGTAAAATATTCCGCCGGAACACCAACGAGCGCCACGTCATCCCCGATCGCCATCACCTGCAGCCAGGTCTCACGCTTTTGCCCTTGTTGCGGCCCGAGCACCTTACGCATGTCGCGGAATACTTTGATATAAGGCCCCGCCGTTGCAGGCCGCGCGTACTTAGTGACATAAGAAACCACTTTTTCATCTTCAACCGCTTCGTCAAAAACACGCACTTCATAAGAGAAGCTCCTCTTAACCGACACTAAGCGAGGCACCGACTGCTTTTTCGACTGTTTCAGCGCCAGCTTCACCGCGTCCTTCATCCGAATCACCGCATCCGCAGTACTCACCCCAGTGATATTGTGAGTCGAGCCGGAAGCGCCTTCCAGAAAAGCCACTATCCCACCAATTTCACCCTCAAGCTCCTGAGCTGCCAAACCATAAAAACTCGGCGAGCGCACGCCGCCTTTGACCGTGCCGATCGTATGAGTCGAATGATTGTAGATCGTTGCCAATAGACTTTTATCATCTTTCCGAAAGGCAAGCACCGGCAGTTGCGGATCAAAAGGTCCTGTAGGCCCCAGCTCATTGTCCTTCGAACTAATCCAGCGAATTTTTCCGTCCTTCAAGCGTAAACGACTGTTCGCTCCCACGGTTTTCTCCTCACCCAGTTGAAAGAAAAAATCCGCATTAGCTGTGTCATTCTTACCCAGCTTTGCATTCGCCTCCTGAACCGCTTTCACAATCCCCTGCCGAACCCGCGCCTCGAACACCTCATCATTTTCATAACCGTGAACTGTTCCCGTGCAGGGAGCATGATGCGTATGGGTGCAATTCACCAAAATTTGATCCGCCGCTATGCCTGTCGTTTTCTCGATTTCCGCCAATGCAGGATCCACCAGCGAACGCGGCAAAAACAACACGTCGCAAGCCACGATAGCCACCTTCGCAAGTCCAGGCTTTTCGATCACCACAGCAATCGCCCGCAACTCGCCCTCTTGTCCTTTAACTTTTTTCGGCAAAATACCGCCGGCGATCACCATCGAATCATCCGCCACCAGATTCACCGCAGCCGCGCCGACTCTCAAATCGCCGGCAACAGCATGGTTGGCAAACAAGAGTAACACGACCGAAACCAAAACCGCTTTATCACGCAAATTTTTCAATGAGATTTTTTTCATACCTAAAATAGTTGTCGACGAAATTTCATCTCACAAAAGAATATTTTTAACCACTTTCGCCGGATAGACACTTGTTAATTTTTGATCCAAGCCCTGATACTTGACTGAAAAGCTACTGTTATCGATACCGAGTTGATGCAATATCGTTGCGTTTAAATCATGAATATGCACTGGATCTTTTACCACGTTATAACTGAAATCATCAGTCTCGCCATGAACAAATCCACCTTTGACCCCACCTCCTGCCATCCATATGCTAAAACATCTAGGGTGGTGATCTCTACCATAATTGGATCGAGTCAGCGTCCCTTGGGAAAAAATGGTGCGCCCGAACTCTCCCCCCCATATAACAAGAGTGTCCTCCAACAGCCCTCGCTCTTTCAGATCCTTTATGAGTGCCGCGCAAGGTTGATCAACGTCTCTACACTGATTGGCTAGATCTTTAGGCAGATTAGAATGTTGGTCCCAGCCACGATGAAAAATCTGAGTAAATGGAACTCCACTTTCAGCCATGCGTCTAGCCATCAAACAACTATAAGCAAAAGTCCCTTTCTGTTTTGCGTCCGGACCATATTGATCAAAAATATATTCCGGCTCCTTGGAAATATCCATCAAGTCAGGAACAGAGCTCTGCATCCGGAAAGCCATTTCATATTGGGCAATCCGGGTTTGAATTTCCGGGTCGCCGCTTTGTTTAAATTCTAATTGGTTGAGTCGGGAAACTGCATCGAGCATTTCTCTCCGCACCGGTCGATCCACTCCCGGCGGATTGGAGAGATATAAAACCGGATCTCCTTTGGCCTGCAGGGCCACCCCCTGATGTTTCGAAGGCAGAAAACCAGAACCCCATAAGCGTGAGTATAGGGCTTGCGCATCTTTTTTTCCCGTCCAGCTTGCCGTCATGACAACAAAGGAGGGAAGGTTTTTATTCGGACTACCTAAACCATAACTCAACCATGAGCCCAAGCTGGGACTTCCCGGTATCTGGTTCCCCGTCTGAACATAGGTCATCGCAGGATCATGATTAATCGCCTCCGTATGCATGGATTTGATAATGCAAATATCGTTAGCTATACTGGAGATGTGCGGGAATAACTCGCTGATCCAAGCTCCACTATCTCCATACTGTTTGAAATTAAAGATCGAGGGAGCTATGGGAAGCCGTTTCTGCTTCCCGGTCATACCCGTTAAACGTTGCCCGGTTCTCACACTGTCAGGAATATCCTTATCGTAATATTCCTGCATTTTCGGAACATAATCAAAAGTGTCCATTTGCGAGGGCGCTCCGGCCATGACCAGATATATAACGCGCTTGGCCTTGGGAACAAAATGAGGAAGTTCAACGCCTGATGCCCCTGCTTGCGCCTGCGCTCCAAATAAAGAAGGGAAGACCACGGAACCCAAGCCGGCTCCAGTCCGGGAGAAAAATGAGCGCCTGGTTTGAGCTTGAAGATATTCTTGAATACTATCCATTAGCGAGTCGTGATAACGAAATTAAGGTTAAGTATAGTGTTAGCAATCATTGTCCATGCCGCCAGCTCTTGATCGTCACCTTTAGTATCAGTGATGCTCTCCCCTACGGAAATCAACTTCCCCGCTTCTTCAGGGCGGTTTCTGTAAACGGATAAAAATTTCTGCAGAGACGTTTTCAAAACTCTTAAAGCCGCTTCATCAGGGTAGGTTGCCGTGCATAGGAGAAATCCGTAGCGTATTTTGTCATCATCGCTCTCGCCTCCCTCCTTCAGCATGCGCGAAGCAAGTTGTCTAGCCGCTTCAACATACTGAATGTCATTCATAAGATTGAGAGCTTGCAGGGGCGTATTGGTTCGTTCCCTGCGAACAATACAATCCTCTCGTGTCGGAGCATCAAACAGACTCATGGATGGAGGTGGGGAGGTTTTTTTCCAAAAAGTATAAAGACTTCTGCGATAGAGCCCGCTCCCGTGGTCTTGTTTAAAGTTACCTGTGTTACTTCCAACAAATGCGACCGCCTTCCATAGACCCTCTGGCTGGTATGGCCTCACACCTGGCCCGCCAACCTTTTCAACCAACAGGTCACTTACAAACAGAGCCTGATCCCGGATCATTTCTGCATCCAAGCGATACCGGGGAGCTCTGGCCAGCAGACGGTTCTGGGGATCAATTTGAAGAGCCGCTGGAGAGATTTTGGATGATTGGCGGTAAGTTGACGACTTAACAATCGTTCTAATAAGACCTTTAACGTCCCAACCACTCTCGATGAATTCCACCGCCAACCAGTCGAGCAAATCAGGATGGGAAGGCCAGGATCCCTGGGTGCCGAAGTCTTCAGAAGTTTCAACGATGCCGGTTCCAAAAAACTCCTGCCAAATTCGATTGACCGTAACTCTTGCTGTCAAAGGATTGTCAGCCGAAGTCAACCACTGAGCCAAACCTAACCTGTTTTTTGGCAAGCCTTTAGCCATTGCTGGCAAAAAAGCAGGTGTGTCAGAAAACACTTTCTCCCCCTTTTTATCAAATTGTCCACGCTCAAGGATATAGGAAAATTTAACCCTCTTTGTATTTTCCTCCATCACCATCGTGGTGGGAATTTTTTTATTCAATTTCTGCTTATTGGATTGGGCTTGAGTGAATTGACGATGAATCCCCTGATATATCCCGTCACCTGTCTTTAAATAATAATCATTTAGCTCAACCAGCTCTTCTTCGTTCAGTGTTTTGTCAGTCTTGGAAAGGAGATCTGACATTCTGCCCTGCTGATAAAGTACCTTAACATCGCTTTCATCTAACGAGCTATCGTAGATACGCAATTCATCCAAAAAGCTATTCGATGCATGATCACTCTCCCTCTTTTTAGCGCGAATACTAATGTCAGCCCCATCAACTATCGTGTTTTTCAGCGTATCATGGGCTACCACCAGAGGGGCGCTTTTTCCGTTTATATAAATCCTCACGCCTTTAGCCTTGGACGAACCGTCATAAGTGACAAAAACATGTTGCCACCGACCTCGCGGCAAGTCCTTTTTAGCAGTCACCTTGATGGCATTTTCAGGAAAAGAATTAGCAATTCGGAAGGTCGGTTTCTGGCGGTCAATCGATAACTCGCAACCCCTGTTATCCTTCATGGAAGATATAACAATCCCGGCTTGCTCTTTAGTTTTTGGCAGCTTGATCCAGGCACCATAACTAAATTCCAACGTATCCTCGAAAAGCAGGCGAACTGGCACAGATCTATTGGTCTTCCCGGAAATTTCCAAGGCATTGCCAATGCGTCCTTCAACAACACTGACATCACCCTGGTTCTCTTGGCCTTCAAAACCCATGTGAAAAACGAGTTCCTTCGACAAAGCACCAAGCTGACGGGGGTTTTTCTGCCGACTGCTTAACCAGGCTTTGAACTCGGAATTCGTTTTATTTTTCCGCTCTTGTAACTGCTTTTCCAGCAAGCTGACCTCTTGCTGGATTACTTTCATCTCCACCCTCTGAACTTCACTCGGAACCTGCACTGTCGGTGGCGGTTCTTTACCGGCTCCGATAACAGCGGTTTCCGCCTTTTCCGTGATGTTGTTAAAAAACGAAAACATCTGGTAGAAGTCCTTCATGGTTATCGGATCGTATTTGTGATCGTGACACTGCACGCAACCTAAAGTCAGTCCCAACCATACCGTTGAGGTTGTCTTAATCCGATCAATCGCATATCGAGTATAAAACTCTTCGTTCTTAACTGTAAAAGTTACATTGCAACGATTGAAACCAGACGCGACCTTTTGATCTAAAGTGGCGCTCGGCACCATATCCCCTGCAAGACAATCACGGGTGAATTCATCAAAAGGTAGATTTTTATTATAAGCATTGATGACCCAATCCCGGTAAGGCCATATTTCCCGGTAATTATCAAAATGCAATCCGTGCGTATCTCCATATCTGGAAGCATCCAACCAGTACCTCGCTCGGTGTTCCCCGTAACGATCGGATTTCAGGTAATATTCGACCAGGTCATTGTAAACATTGGCAGAATCATCCTGAAGAAAATCATTTATCTCCGCTTCACTAGGAGGCAATCCCGTCAAATCCAAGCTTAGCCTGCGAATTAAAGTTCGCTTGTCAGCTCGTGGCGAAGGCTTGAGTCCCCTTTCTTGCAATCCACTGTGAATAAAGTGGTCGAGCGGCGCACTTGCTTGCTGAGCCCAATTGCTAGTTGGAACCGCCGGCCGAACCGGCTTGATGAAGGCCCAGTGCCCCTGATACTCAGCGCCTTGTTCAATCCATTTTTTAACCAAAGCTACTTGATGCTTAGTTAAAGGTTTTTTATGAGAATCGGACGGAGGCATAATGTCGTCCTCATCTTGAGTCATGATACGTTTAAAAAGCTCACTTTCCAAGGGACGCCCATCCACAATAGCAAACCGTCCATCAAGGTCAGCATGAGCGCCCTCGGAGGTATCAAGCCGCAACTCCCCTTTACGCTCATGTTCATCTCGGCCGTGACAGTGAAAACAGGCATCGGAGAGAATGGGGCGAATGTCTCGGTTGAAAACTATTTTTTGAGGGATTTGTTGCGGGGTTTCTCCGTAGACAGCATGACCGACAAGCATGGGCAAAACAGCCAAAGTCAAAACGGCATTGAAACACGAATACTTAAAGGAGGGGATTTTCATCGAAGACCTACAATTTGGCACCACCGACTTACAATATCTCATAAATGTTTTATAAAATACAACTCACCTCTTAAATCTCCCCAAGGGAGCGGGTTTGTAATTTGTGAGCCCCTGAAGGAACACCCGTCTTTCGGGTAGCGTGCCAGCATGGGCATCTTGCCCATGTATTCAACGGGCAAGATGCCCGTATTACGGTTGACAACCTTCTTCAACCTGTGCCATTCGGCACTAAAAAAGCCACAGTCCGCCGAGAATTGCTCCTCGATCAAACTCTCTGGGGGAAGTGATTGGGAACTGATATCCTAAGCGAATATTAAACTTTTCCGTCAAGCCGTAATACACGCCCACTATCCCCTCCACTCCAACCGTGCCTTCCCCTGCATCTCCAGACAGTCCAACTCTGCTATCTGCCTCAAAAATCAAACTCAGCAAACCACTGGGCAAATGATTATGTCCGTGATCATGCTCATGCTCGTCGTCCAAAGACAAGTCCAATCTTCTACGCCCGAAAGTATGGATAAGTGAGGCTGATAAAAAAAGCTCGTTACTACTGGAATTGCTCTCTACCCCCGTTTGAGTATTGAGAACCCACCAATTTCCGAGATCATGCCAAGTCGAAAAAGACGGGGCAAAAGCGACTTCTCCCCCCCCCAGTCCACGAGCTTCATTTCCCGTCGGCAGTT
>JAADHD010000396.1 GCA_013152075.1 Verrucomicrobiota bacterium
GGTGGCGTATAAAAAAAGACCGTCACTCGGCCAGATGCCGGAGGCGAAATAAACCGTGTCGCCTTCGACTACCGGGCCGCCGCGGGCGGGCCATCGCGAGGCCATACGCGCATTACCGAGGATCAGGCGGTGCTGGGGGCCGCCTCGTTTTTTCCACAGCAGTTTCCCATCTGCAGTAGACAAGGCATAGAGATGACCGTCGTCGCTGACAACAAATAGGCGGTCTTTCCATACGACAGGAGCAAAGCGAATCGGGCCGTCGGTAAAAAAATCCCATAGCGGCGCTCCGCTCTTTGCGTCCAGAGCGTAAACTTTACCGTCCACTGAGCTACCAAAATACAATTGGCCGGCGGCGATCACCGGGTGATGGGCTCGGTCAAAACTTAGGCGGATGGAACTTGGCCATGCGGGGCGCGGGGCGTGTTTGGGCTGATAGCTCCACTGGAGAGTGAGTTTTTCGGGTAGGTTCTCGCGGGTGTAAGCACTGCGCTGTGCGTCGGCGCGATAAGTGGGCCAGTCGTCAGCGTGAGCGATTGCAGCGAGGGATAGGATTGACAGGCAAAATAGTATTCTGGTCATGGTGGCGGAGATTCGGTGAGCTGTCTCTCTCTGGTTTTTTCCCGTCGAGGGGTAACCGTGGTTCAGCGAGGTTTTTGGAACAGCATATAAAAGCCGATGACGATCAGCACTCCTGCAAAAACCCGGGTCAGGGCTTGGTTGCTGAAACTTTTCATCCAGTCGGCAGCGAAAAAAGCGATTAGGCAGGCTCCGATGGCAGTGGGAATAAAAATTTTCCATTGAACCAGTGAGCCGGGGCCTGCACTGATACGGGCGATGGCAACTATGGCGGTAGGAGCTATGACTGCCAGCGAGGTGGCAACCGCTTGTTTTTGTTCCATTCCCAGCATCAATACAAATGCAGGCACCATGACGATGCCGCCTCCGACGCCGCAAAGGGAGGCGATGGTTCCGCCGAGGCAGCCAATCAAAAAGGGGACGAGTAAAGAGTGCATGGGAGTCGGGAGGAGTGAAATTTAGAGTTATGTTAGTATGCGGCGGGTCTTGATTGGGGCTGTTTGATCAAAATTCTGGTAACGAGCTGGCTAAGTACAGTCGAGGAGTCCAGTTGTGTGGAAATCAAACGGAGATTGGCGTGCAGGCATTCTTCGAGTGCGTCTTTAAGTTCGCGAACTGTAAAATTACGACAAGCCTGAACGGAAAGAAAATGAGGATAACAACTAATGTTGCCATCCTTTTTGCGCGGGAAATGTAGAGTTTCTGATGAAGGTAGATTATTGATAGCGCTTTCGAAAGATTTGTAGCCGCCTGTGGGCAAGCGGTGGCGTTCAAGCAGATCGCGAATATAAAGTAATTGCCGCACTTTTGGGACAATGGCAGCGAGCAACAAGCCGATGGCATTTTCTCCGCGCCGTAGTTGAGTGTCGATAAGGGTCAAGGTAAGTGGTAGGTTTCTTCTGGCGAGGGCATCTCCAATTTCCCAAATCACGCCGGCGTGGGTTGAGGCCACCACGGTTCGCACATCAGCGATGGTGGCCGGTCGGTCTCCGACATAAATGGAGAGTTTCTCCATCTCCGAGTTTAGCTGACGGGTGTCGGCTCCTACGTTAAGAACAAATTGCTCCGAAGCGCCGGGGGCGAAGGAGAGGTTCATCTGTTGAGCTCGCCGATTGACGTCCGCCATCACCTGGGTTTCCCACCCGGCTCTAGAAATATCCACTTTGTCAAAGATAGTTACTTTGGTGAGTTTATTGAGCTTTTTGTAGAATGATCGGCGCTTGTCTATTTCGCTGGCAGAGAGGATGAACTGAACGTCGGATGATACCCCGCTCACAAGAATGTCGATCAGGCTTTCGGTGGCTTCGAGGGTGCCCTGGGATTTACCGGTTTGGCTGTCACCTAAAAAATTAGCTCCCTGCAACCACACGACTTTTTCTCCACCGAAAAAAGGTAAAGTCTGAATGGCTTCAATAGTGCTGCCTACGATCTGGATAGCGTGTTCAGTGTTGTCCGCCTGTCCCGAGATCGTTTCAAGGCCGAAGTCTCCGGCATCCGGGGGGCAAAGTTTTTTGGATAAGCGCAACGCGGCTTCCTTGACCCGTCCTTCATCGGTTCCGAGAATGGCGTGAATATTGTTGGCGGGCGGCATGCTTGCTAGATTTGCAGAATGGCTTGCCGATTGCAAGTGTCAGAGTCCGATTGCGTTGAGGAAAGAGGAATTATCTTCGAAGTTTTCGAATAAATGATCCGGTTGGAAGTCTGCGAGTGCTTCAAAGGAGAAGGTTCCGGTAGCCACCGCAATGGCACAAGCTCCACAGGCCCGGGCGCAGGCGATGTCTTTTGGTGTATCCCCGATAATTACGGTATCTGCGGCAGTGATTTCCCGATCAAAGTGTTGCGATGCGCGATTGATAGCGATGGGGCCGAGGTGGTTGCGGTCGTGATGGTCATCTCCGAACGCTCCCGTGTGAAAAAAATGCCTGATTTCGAATTGCTCTAATTTTGTCCACGCCCCTCGTTGGATATTTCCGGTCAACAGGCCGAGATCGAGATGATCGTATTGGCAGAGGTTTTCCAGGAGCTCCGTGATGCCTGGAAGAAGCTTGCCGCCGTTATCTTGGGAGTGCTTATCCAGGTTTTGAGATAATTTATCGTGATATGCTTCGTAAAAGGCTTCTTCATTTTCAGAATTGTGGTCAATTTGAAAATGCTTGAAGAGAAAGCGAGCCAATCCCGCATCGGTAGCGCCAGCCAGGTTGAGCGCAGGCATTTGGTCTTCAGGAACTTGCAGGTCAAACGCAGCTTGGATGCCATCATAGATAGCTGAAATACCGGCACCCCCCGTGTGTAGAAGCGTCCCGTCGATATCGAACAACAGCAACCTGCGGCGGACAGTGGGCATGGAATGTCTCCTCTTAATACCTGCGACTGTCTGCTCTTCCTTATCCGTTCGAGTTAGGTGAACTGAGTTTTGCCGTAATCTGGGTCTGAGAACTTAGGATTTATCACCAGTATCCAGATTTTTTTCAGTCACGGTCTCATCAGCTTCCTCGGCAGCGTCCAGTTTTGCTTCCGCTTCCGCTTCCGCTGCTTCGGCCGCTTCATGGGCATCGAGATCGACTTCATCCTGAGGATGATCGTCGCGGCGGAATTTTCGCACCTGCTGCTCAGGGGGGAGTGGTGACATCATCATCAACACGCTGCGGCCACTGAGTTTGGGCTCAAGATCGCAATTTCCCATTGCTGAAAGATCTTCCTTAACTTTCTGCATTAACTCGACTCCGAGTTGTTTGAAGGCATTTTCGCGGCCACGGAACTGAAGCTGGAGTCTCAACTTATTTCCATGTGCCAGAAAGTCTTCGGCTCTACGCAACTTGATCTCGTAGTCGTGAGGTTCGATACGAACACGAAATTTGACTTCTTTTTCCTTCTGGCGAGTCCTGGTGCTTTCCTTTTTGAGTTTCGCCTGTTCGTATTTCCACTTGCCGTAGTCCACGATACGACAAACTGGAGGCCGGACGTTTGGTGCCACTTCAACTAGGTCCAATCCCAGAGCTTTGGCTTTTTCCAGAGCCAATCGTGTTTGCATCACGATATTGACTTCTTTGTAAATAACTCGAATCTCCGTTGCTCGGATTCGATGGTTCACTTGCGTCCTGGGTGGGCGCGAGAATCTGCGTTTCTTTTTTTTAGCGATGGGTAGGTCCTCCTTGGCTGGTTCTGTTAATTACTGGATAAAACTATTCAGTTCGATACTTGAAAATTAATATGGTTCATTCCTGGCAGGAAAACAATCCTGGTTACGTGGAATTGTAAATAGCTGGCGCTAACGGAGGCATTGGTAAATGCTTGCGAGGCTGCTCGTGATAAACCCATACGCGAAGGGTTAAAGCTTGGTTGTGTCAGCGTCCCGCCCATAAAATATCAAAGCGCTCGCGACTGAATTTCTTCCACGATCCGTTCGCGGAATGCGGATACGTCAAGTGTCCCTTCGTCGCCGCGATCCCGGTGACGAATTGAAATTTGCTTAGACTCTTGTTCACGCTCTCCAATAACCAACATATAGGAAACTTTTGCGAGTTGAGCAAGGCGAATCTTTGCCCCAATTTTTTCGTTGTGGGTGTCGACGGACGCCCTGATGCCTGCTGATTTTAGCTCAGATTCCACTTCTGCGGCATAATCGAGGTATTTTTCGGAGATTGGCAGGATGCGAACCTGCTCCGGGGAGAGCCAAGTAGGGAACTTACCGGCGAAATGTTCGATCAGCACTCCTACGAAGCGCTCCATCGAGCCAAAGGGGGCGCGATGAATCATTACTGGGCGGTGCGGCTTGTTATCCGGGCCGATATAGGATAGGTCAAAGCGTTCAGGTAAGCTGTAATCGACCTGCACTGTGCCTAGTTGCCACTCGCGGCCGATCACGTCTTTCACCACAAAATCCATTTTCGGGCCGTAAAAAGCGGCCTCTCCGAGTTCTTCGGTGTAAGGGGAGCCCAGTTGCTTGGCCGCCTCGCGGAGGGCATTTTCGGCTCGATCCCAGTTGGCGGGATCACCGGCGTATTTATCCGAATCGGGATCTCTCAAGCCGATTCTTACCCGGTAATCGGTCATGCCTAAAGTATCAAAAATGATCCGCACCAGTTCCAGGCAGCCGGCAATTTCATCCTGAACCTGATCATCAATGCAAAAAAGGTGGGCGTCATCCTGAGTGAAACCTCTCACTCGGGTCATGCCGTTTAACTCCCCACTTTGCTCCCAACGATAAACGGTTCCGAATTCCGCCAAGCGCACGGGCATGTCGCGATAGGAATGATGCTGGCTTTGGAAAATCTTGATGTGATGAGGGCAGTTCATCGGCTTCAGCAGAAAGCCGTCGATTACACCATCATTGAGCTGATTGGATAAATCGCCACAGGTGCAGCCTTCGTCTGCCAGCTGGTTCAACGCATCCCGCTCGACGATGGGAGTGAATTGTGAGTCGGCGTAGTAGGGGAAATGGCCACTGGTTCGATAGAGATCCAGCTTTCCAATATGCGGAGTGAAAACTTGTTGGTATCCCTGACGAGACAATTGTTCTCCTATGAAATTTTGTAATTCCTGGCGCACGATTGCTCCATTTGGCAGCCACAGGATCAATCCTTGTCCGACAGCCTCATCAATGTGAAACAATTGCAGGTCCTTGCCGATGCGGCGGTGGTCACGTTTTTTCGCTTCTTCGAGTTTTTCGAGATGTTCGTCCAGCAGGGTGCGGTTTTTGAAACAGGTGCCGTAAACGCGTTGTAGTTGAGGATTGTCAGCATTGCCTTTGTAAAAAGCGGAGGCCACGGACATGATTTTGTGAGCTTTGCAGTTGCCGGTTCGGCCGACATGCGGGCCGGCGCAGAGATCCCAGAAATCGCCATTTTTATACACGGAAACTTCTTCATCTTCCGGGATGTCATTTAACAGATCAATTTTGAACCGACTAGGGCTTCCTCTTTCACCCAAAGCCCCCAGTCGACCGTTTTCTGCCAGAGCAAAGGCATCTGCTCTCGATAGCACCTCTTTTTCGAAAGTCTGGTTGGCTTTCACCACCGCCTTCATTTCTTTTTCGATTTTCGGAAAATCCTCCGGAGTGATGCGGTGTTTCAGATCGACGTCGTAATAGAAGCCATTTTCCACCGGTGGCCCGTAAGCAAATTCAGCGTCCGGCCAAAGCTTTGCGATGGCGGTCGCCATCACATGAGCACAGGAATGGCGCAGTCGGTCGATATCCGACATTTGCCCTCTTTCTTCCAGAGTTTTGCGTTCGCTGTTTTCTGCCATGGTGGTGATATATGAAACAATCGATTGGTGCTCGTGTCGCGCTTTTTGTTCAAGCATTTACGGCCTTGCGCCGGACGCAGACAGTATCCAAGGGGCGCCCGGAGTCAATGCTTTGCGTGCGAATGTGAGAGCTTCGCTAAGTTACTTTAAAATCCATGAGTGAAAGAAATCCATTAGCATCAGCTCACCCGGCAATTGGCCGGTTTTGTAGGCTTCCTTCACATGAGGAAAATTCGAAGTCGATGCAAAGCGAAACCCCCGGTCTAGCGGTATGAAGAAATTATCCTGATGGCTGGGTATAATATAACGGGGATTGAGGGCGCGCACGGCTTCGGCAAAGCGTTTCTGCCCATCGCCTACAGCGACGCCTAATATAGCCAAGTCGACGTTGTTGGCCTGAGGGAGGTGTCCGAGCATTCCTCCGGAGTCGACATAGATTTTCTTTCCGGCAATTTCGATGAGGAATGCCAGTGGAGTTCCGACTTTCCAATCTTTGGGACGTTTGGGCGGATCAGCGAGGGCTTCGAAAATTAGTCCGGGAAAAGGGATTTGCCCAAGCACGCGATCATGTTTGGAGGGCATTACGTGAATCGTAGCATTTCCGATCCGATAGCGTTTGCCAGGTCGTGCAGCAAAAATATCGGTTGGGAGAATTTCGGGGGCGGCCGCTTGACACAAAAATTTCCCTGTTTGAGAGGTGACAATTTTGCCGGCGAATTGTTTTTGTAGCGGAGGCACGTCGATAAGGTGGTCGAAGTGACTATGAGTGATCAGCCAGGCGTCGATGTGAGACGGAAAAGCGGCGAGTTTGGTGTATTTTGAGATGAGGGAAGGTGAGGGGGAGTAAGGGCTGTTCAGGAGGGTCTTTCCCAAACTGATCCTGGAAAAGAAGGGGTCGACTACGATACTGGTATCATGGGAGCGAATCAGGTATCCGTTGGTGCCGAGATAGGTGATCTGGACTTCATTGCGTTTTGGGGCAGGAGCTTCACTTGCTTTCCTGCCGACCAGTAAGTCGCGGTGGGAGTCCAAGCGGCTGCTGCAGCTCGTTGTAACGATGGCGATGATGAGCAGGAGGAAATAAAAGCGCATGGTTAACTATAAGGTCTATAGGAAAGACCTTATTATTAACGGAGGGGAACTGCCTGTCGATCAGGTTTTTTTCAATGTCAGCTTCGCGTCGACCAGGATTTGATCATCGACTTTGATGAAGCCCAAAACCGTGGGCACTACAATTCCGCTGGTTTTTAGTGAAACGGGAAAAGAAACGGTGCATTTGATAGTGTCTTCCGAGTAAAACCAGGCGCTCACTGTTCCTGTCAATTGCTGCTTTTTGCCTTTTATGGTCAAGGTGAACGGAATGATGGTTGGGCGGGGGACAGCTTCTTCGAAAACAGGCTTGGTGTTATCGGGTTTCAAATTTATCACATCAACGACTATGTCTGTGAAAGTGGATACTTTCATCACGTCATGCATATTGGCGTCCCGTTTTTTGCTGGCAGTGTCCATTTTGACAGCCTTCACCGTGACTTTACTCGATGCACTTGCATTGGATTTGTCGGTCATGTTGGAAATCGTAACGACGAAGGGTTCAGCATTTACGGTTCCGGCAAAATCGTGAAGCGTTGATTTCCCGAAAAAAGTAATCTCACAAGCTCCCTTCCATTTTGAGGAATCCTGAGCGATGGCGTGACTGCTGTTAAAACAAATGAGGGCAGCCGATAGAATCAAAACTGGTTTTAGTATTTTCATAATTTGATTAGATATTGGGTAAAGCTTTCAGGAAATGGATGGTCGTCATTCCCGAGAAAAAGTTCTGGGATTTAATGACTTTAAAACCGTGTTCGGAGAATTTTTCCTCAAGCTCTTTTTTGGCGGGGTAATCGCGGATGCTGGCGGAGATGTAACCGTGGACTTCCGGGTTTCCATGCAGAACCAAGCCCCAGAAACTTCCCCATATTTTCAAAGTCCAAAATTGGGAGAGCTGGAGTAGTTTCGAGGAAGGTTTTGAGAAATCGAGAAAAGCGAGCTGCCCACCCGGTTTCATAACGCGGTGGAATTCGTCAAGGGCTTCATCTAGATCAGGAGCATTACGGATGGCGTAGCTGCCAGTCATGATGTCGACCGAGTGATCGGGCAGGTCCAGATGGCTCATGTCCTGACACGAAAAGCGAATCCTCGGGTTGCTGTTGCGGCTATCGGATATGTTGATCATTTCCTGGGTGAGATCGACGCCTAGCATTTCTCCATCATCGTATTTATCGGCGAGCAAAAAAGTGACGTCACCGGTTCCGCAGGCGATGTCCACGCAAAAAGGGGTTTCAACAGGTGGGAGTTCTCGAATGAGACATCGTTTCCAGTAGGAATCTTGTCCAAGGGAGAGCCCCCGGGTCGCAATGTCATAACGCGGAGCAGATTCGGTGAAGTGTTTCTCGTTGAAATGCTTCTTACCCTCGCTCGAGCCGAGGTGGTCTTTTGCCTTAAGATTTAATTTCTCAGTCATTTGCTTGGGCTGGTCGATTTTCTTCGTGAGCAGAATGTCAATTTGAGGCAGGCGGGTAGAACCAGTAAATCGCAGGCGAGAGCAAACCACATCGTCAATCCTGATAAGAGGGCGAAATAAACGGTCGGCTGGAAGCTACCGAACATAGCTACCCAAAATCCGAGGA
>JAADHD010000454.1 GCA_013152075.1 Verrucomicrobiota bacterium
GCTTCAAGAAAATCAGGTAGCACCGGCTTAACCGCCAGCACCTTGTTCGAACGCATGGGCACTTTCCAAGTCACATCCACCCACCCTCCATCCCGCTCGATGATTTCCAGCAAAGCCGGACGAAACTCGTCAGCTCTGGTTGACGGGCACAGGGCTAACAAAAACACCCCTATTATGACTACGTATTTAAATTTCATGTTTCACACTGCACGTCAAAAAATTTTAACCACTGATTGGCACTGATCCCGCGGACGCGGGACTGATAGAAAAGTAGAAAGAATTGCGTCGTAAAAATTAATACAAATTTGCCTCCGGTTATTTGACTATGACTATGGCTATGGCTATCTCCACTTCCGCTTCGTCCCGTTTGTATTTATCAGTGCTCATCAGTGCCATCAGTGGTTTTATTTCTTCGCTTCTTCTTTCACTTCTACCGCTTCTTTCCCAACTCCACCAACCAACCTATCAGCAGGGATCTCCGCGATGATAATTTCATAACGATCCTTGAGATTTTTCAAAAAATCAGCCTTGAACTTTTTACTCTTTTCTTCATGCCATTGCACAAGAACTTTGTCTTTAACCTTTTCAAATTCCGGAGCCGAAGCTTTCACGGTTTCATACACATAGACCAAATGCACCCCGTAACCTGACAACACCGGCCCATGCCATTTCTCCACTTCAAGTTTCATCACCGATTCGGTAAAGCCGGATCCCAATTGCCTACTGATTTGCCTTTCAGACATTGACTTAAAAAAGTTCTGCAGCATGAACTTATCTCCTATTTCCAATTTCTCCGGATCGGGTTTGCCCGCCGCCTGAAGCCCCTTCAAAACCTTCGCTGCATCATCGAGAGTTTTTTTATCACGTTTGTCTGGATCAAAAAAAACCTGGGAAAAAGTATACAAATCCGGCCCTCTGTAAGCCTCCGTATTTGCTTCGAAATATTTCTCAAGCTCACCTTCTGCGGGTTGCTGAATCTGTGCAAGATCACTGGTCAGAAACTCAATTTTTTGCGCCATTCGCCGCCGGGTAATCGGATCATTTTCATTCAAGCCCATCGACACTGCTTGACGATAGAGAACTTCCTCATTGACGAACTGTGTTATCAAACCATCCATTTCCTTAGCAGTCGGCGGACGATTCCAGCGACTTTGCCATTGGCTTATAAAAGCATCAATGCGTTCTTCAGAGATGCTAATCGTTCTATCCAGCGAATCCTGCTCCGGTGTGCCGAGCAAACCATAGACTGCATAAATGCAAGCACCTAGTAGCATGAAATGCAGCAGTGGCTCTTTGATAATTCCGATTATTACTTTACTCATCGTTCGTCTCTACTCTTTAGCTCGTTCATCAACAGCTGAGCGGAGCGAGACAAACTACTACAGGTATCTCGAAGGGAAAGGCCGAACGATCTAAGGCCATCGTGGACAACTTGACGAGCAATCTGTGCTACTATTCATAATTTGTTTCAGCCCTCCTATATCAACAAAAGAATATTTTGAGAACCTGCTATTCTTACGTAAAGTTCTCGAAGCCCGCTTATTGATGATCAGACGCCTTAAACATTGTCGTTTACCACTGCACCACATCCTGCTTACTGGGCTCATGGCAACATTCTGCTCAATGACCAGCATAATGCATGCTCAGTCTGAAAAATCCGCCCCTAAACAGAGCACCGCAATCACGGAATCTGCTGACGAAATTGATACAACCCTGAATGACGCCATTCAATCACGTAAATCGCTTTTTCCGAATGGGCCCATGCAAAGACCTCTACAGGAATGGGGGGATTTCTGGAAACTTTTCGATGAAAAAACCGGGCTATCGATGGCCTTTGCCTACACCACCCTCTTCCAGGCGGCGACGAAAGGAACTTACACCGGCCCACGAAGCGGGGGAGCTGGCGATTTCGACATGGTTGGACGCTGGAGCTTTTTACAACACGGCCTACTCGACGGATTGATAAATGAAGGCACTATCGGCTTTGCTACCGAATACCGGCATCAGATCGGAGGAGCCACTCCCGCTGAGCTTGGCGATTCTTTGGGCTCATTATGGGGTACCACTTCTGGTTTTAATGCTCAAGATTTTACCGTGAAAGAAATTTGGTGGCATCAGAATTTATTCAATGATCACTTGGCCTTTCGTCTTGGCCGAATCAAACTGGACAATATTTTTGATGCCTACCGTTTCACAGGTGCCAACCATTTTTATACAAATAAAGCCTTCTCTCGTAACCCGACGATCCCCTTTCCCAATACTGGAGCTGGATTGGTTTTTGTGTGGACTCCAGGACACGACCTATTCGTGATCCTCGGGGGAGGAAGCACCAATGGACGTGAGGCAGAAACCACTAATGCAGAAGAAAATCTGAAGGAATGGTTCACCGCGACCACTTTAGGTTGGAGGCCGGAACATGAACTGGGGAAGGGATTGTACCAGATCACCTTATGGAGATCAGACAACCGCACCCGATCGATCCTCCCCAATGCGGCCGGTTATTCCATTCTACTGCAACAGGAACTTTCCAATGGATGGACCCCTTTTACCCGATATTCCTATTCAAATGCTCCAGTTACCGACACCAAACAAATCTTTACCGCAGGAGTGGTGCACGAGGGCACAAACAGAAGTACCAATGACCGTATAGGTTTTGCCCTCGCATGGGGGCAGCCACACAATACATCTCTTTCCGAACAATGGACAGCCGAGCTCTTTTACCGTTATGCAATAACCCCAACATTTCGAATCACTCCTCTTGCTCAAATCATTGTCGATCCGTCCAGGAACTCCTACGACGAAGTGATCGGCGTGTTCGGCCTCAGAGGCAGACTGACATTTTAAAATCAGTAGACAGTAGTCAGGATTCAGTAGACAGAAGGTTCACCCTTTTATCACCAGGTCATAAATATTTGATTAATGTTTGGTGAAGCGAAAAATTCAGAATCTACACTCCTTCCCCACATGCTTGAAGCCATCCCAGACATCCCCGACCACATCGTCGCTCTCAGTAAAACCGGAGAAGAAAATCCTGAAGATTTTGATAAAGTTTTTGTTCCTGCCGTACAACAAGCGCAACAAAATCATGACAAAATCCGCCTGCTGTTTCAAATGGACTCGGAGCCCAGTCCCGACAGTAAAGTCGGCTTAAAGGAATTCGCCCAGTTTGAAAAAGTCACTCTCGTTACCGACAGCGAAGCCGTCGCATCCCGAATCAAATCTTTTTCATTCATGATTCCCTGCGAAATCCGTGTCTTTCCTGTCGCAGAATTGGAACAAGCCAAAACATGGATCATGGAATGACTAAACCCAAAGTCATCCCTTCTATGAATTTCGCTTAAGCAATGCCCAGGCCATTATAACTGCCACGACGGCACTCATTGCCCAAAAAGCCATGTTGGGCGAAGCCAGAAATACAGCCTTATAAAACAGGGCCCCATAAACTCCCCCTATCACAGGCCCCACCACAGGAATCCAAGCATAGGACCAATTTGACGAACCTTTGCCATAAATAGGCAATAAGGCATGCGCCAATCGGGGCGCCAGATCACGCGCTGGATTGATGGCGTATCCAGTCGTGCCGCCTAGTGCAATACCAATCACCACAATCAAAAGGCCCACGATCAAGGGATTCAAACCCTCGGCAAATTGGTTCGCCCCTATACTCATCAGACCTAAAACCAGAATGAAGGTACCGATCATTTCGCTCACCAAATTGGCCGAGGTATTCGCTATAGCCGGCCCCGTTGAAAATACCCCAAGCTTTGTTCCTGCATCATCTGTCGCTTTCCAATGCGGAAGATATTGGAAAAAAACCAACACCGCCCCGATAAATGCCCCTGCCATTTGCGCGGCAATGTAACCCGGCACTTTTGCCCATTCGAATTCCCCGGCAACCGCCAAACCTAAGGTGACGGCAGGATTAATATGAGCACCACTATAATTACCTACCGCATAGACTGCTATGCCTACAGCCAACCCCCATCCCGCAGATATCATCAACCACCCCCCTCCGTTCGAGTAGGTGCCTTTTAAAGAGGCGG
The DNA here is from genome assembly GCA_013152075.1 of Verrucomicrobiota bacterium. Taxonomy (GTDB): domain Bacteria; phylum Verrucomicrobiota; class Verrucomicrobiia; order Verrucomicrobiales; family DEV007; genus JAADHD01. The sequence continues at coordinate 4,044 of JAADHD010000454.1, forward strand.
CAGCACAGGTGCCGCCACCAAACAAAAGCAATATCATCGTTCCCAGCAACTCAGCAATATAGGCATTCATAATTCGTGAAACTGGTTTTTAATAAATCATACGCTTGTCGTCAAGCCTGATGAATCCGCATTAGTCAATTTTGAGCCATCTCGTAATTTCATCCGAACCTTCCTAAATCCGAAAGTAATATCCTCTATTACTCAAAACGAAACCCGTCAGCCGACGGGTCCGGATTGCGACTCACAAACGCCTTAAAGGCCTGCCTGATTTTCTGAGTAATCGGCCCGGGTGCCACAGGCAAATCCACCTCGTCCACTCGCTCAATGCCCTGCACTTCGCGCAAACTACTACTAAGAAATGCTTCATCTGCTTTTTTAAGATCATTCAAGGGCATATCTTTTTCCCTTACCTCGATCCCCAACTCTTCGCACACGTCAAGCACCACGGATCGAGTCACACCTGCAAGGCAACCGCTGGCAAGTGTCGGGGTAAGCAGTTTGCCATCGAGCACCACAAAAATATTGCATCCGGTTCCTTCACAGAGCATGCCGGCATTGTTGGCAAAAATCGCTTCGACTGCCCCCTGTTTTTTAGCCAACGCAAGAGCCACCACATTTTCGCCATAGGACGTAGATTTCACTCCCACCAGTGCACTGTTTTCGTTACGGGTGAATGGAACCGTGATCACTTTGCCGGTCTCCGCATATTCGGGAATCGGCGACGCAGCGACCAGCATGGTGTGCTCAGCCGTTCCTCGATCGGAACCAAGAGGAGATATACCCCCGGTGATGGTCACGCGAATCCTGGCTTTACTCAGTTCGTTCGCTTCCAGCACTTCCCTCATAACTGCGAGCAACTCACTCTCATCCGGCACCTTGAGCCCCAATTTACCTGCTGATTTTTCCAAGCGACAAAAATGGCGGGAAGCGGCAAAAGGCTCCCCGTCGTAAACATTCAGCGTTTCAAAAACGCCGTCTCCCACCAGAATCCCGTGATCAAATGGAGAAATGTGGGCTTCACCTGCGCGGATAACTTTCCCATTGCGCCAAACCCAGGGTTCAACTGATTCACTTCCTTCATTTGAGGGATTGGCTTTCGCTTCTTTTTCCGTAAATTGCATGGGTCTGATTCTCTGATCCAACCTGACGCAGGAGTGAGATGATTTCCACTGCAATTTGCATGACCGCTGCCATTTTAACCACCTTTCTTTTTGCCTTGTCTGCCATTTGCGGACAACGCATCGCGGTTGAAATGGGAAGCCTGAGAGCAAACTTCTGGCGACTGTTCATCGCGACCACCTTACTTGGTTCGATAGTGTTGGCATTCTGGCCTGACTCCCTTCACCGCAGCACATTTGTCTGGCTGTTCGCAAGCGGCATTGTTGGTTTTGGCCTCGGGGATATTGCCTTATTCTACGCTTTCGAACGAATCGGTGCGCGACTGGCCATTCTGATGAACCTTTGCCTCGCTCCCATTTTTGCCGCGTCCGTCGAATATCTATGGCTGGGCAATGGACTGTATTCGCATCAATGGGCCGCTATAGGCGTGATCCTCTTTGGTGTCGCCCTCTCGATTCATCCGACCAAAACCGGGAGCAATACTACCCGTAATGAGAACTTCCTCCCCGGCATCATCGCCGGAATGGTTGCAGGCTTCGGTCAAGGGTGCGGAGCGGTGATCAGCCGTCGAGCTCAGGAGACCGAAGCACTGCTAGGGATTGAAGTCAACGGTCTCAGTGAGGCCTTTCAGCGAGTTCTCGCAGGGTTTGTCGTCGTCGCCATAGTCTTCGCGATCCGCCGCCCGACAAGACCCCCGGCCAAAATCCTCGACAACAAACCTCACTTAAATCCCCGCCGACTGTCATTGTTGCTCCTCGGCGCAGCCCTCTTCGGACCTGTAATCGGAGTGAGCTGTTTCCAATGGGCCCTGCAATCCATGGAAAGCGCCTTGGTGTTGTCCGTCGTGGCAACCGCCCCCATTCTGATCATCCCGATGGCTTGGCATTTTGACGGGGAACGACCTCCACTAAAAACTCTAGTCGGCGCCATCATCGCCGTGCAAGGCGTGATCTATTTGCAATTAAACTCGTAATCGGACAAGCTCGGCCCACCTCAATTCAGCGCTACCAGCACCCTCACCATCCCAGTTAAGGGCTTATCGCCTAGCGTTGACAGCACTAGATTAACCGTGCGCCCGTCATCACTTAGAAGCACCCGGCCTTGCCCCATCGGTTCATTTTCCACTTCACTGTTAGCACCCAGCAGTCCATTCGAATTCACCAGTCGCCCCTCGGAAAAAATTACCCCGACCACAGGATGGTCAAATGTCATGGAAGCTTCAAGGGTCGACTCGGCACTCCCCTTTCCTCCAGGTTTAAGCTCCAGTAAATAACTTCTAAGCTCACCCCTTTCAGCAAGAACTTCTCCCTTTTGATTTGCCCTCAATGACACAAATCGACCTCTTGATAAAGTATCTACTTCCAAATGTTCATGGTCGGCCAGTTTGAATTGATCGCGTTCGACGGTGACTCGGACACGATTATCTTCGGCTGCGTGGCGACTTCGGCTACCCGGCACCACCACCTCCACCGTTCCGGTATTGGCTTCCACTCCAGACATTAACTCCCAAGCCTTGGAGAAAGGACGGGAATTAAAAGGGATGTCCACCAGCTTGTCACGTCCGAGATCCGCCCGAACAGCTTCAAAATCATACAGACGCCGATTAACTCCACCTACTGTTAGGCTCACTCCCGCTCCACCATTTAATACAATCAACTCTGGCGCGGCACCATCCCTTACATCAAGCCCTACGGTAGATCCCCCACACGCTAAATCCATACCCTGGGCGCCAATAATAAAGTCGCGTCTATTGCCCCTTTGCTCTCGCGCAACCACCAGACCTGAAAAAATTTCCACTTCACGTTTGCCTTTGATCTCAAATTCCGCAGGCCCCTCCAAACTCATTTCTGCACCTTCGTCAAACCGCAGATGCACCACACCACTTGCCAGACGATAGACGCCTTTCGAAAGTCCACCGTCAGCTTCAGGCACCTTTCCGTAGCTTGCGTCCCATATCGTGTTGCCACTTTCTGCCACCATCCGCCCTACTTCACTGCTTGGGAAAAAATCCCATAACATCACAGCCGTAAGCGCTACCGCCGCTGCCAGCGCCATTGCTGGTCGCCAGCTCGACGTCCACCAGTTCATTTCCGGCGCGACCTCCCTGTTAATATTGTCCGACAGCGATATGGATACGATGCGATTGCTTCGAGTCGTATCCAACTCGATAATTTTCGACGCCAGGTCTTCGACAAAATGATCTTCCTCCACCTCCGCCCACATCCGAGTCGACAGTGCCTGGACAAAAGCTTCTTCAGATTTCGATTCGGAAACCGCCTGTGCAATCAGATCATCAAACTCAAGCTCAGCACGCAAACGCTCCGCCAGAACCGGCTGTTTCCTAATGCTCTCGATCCACTCGCCCTGATCTTCACCAAACAACAATCGAGTCACCTCTGCCTCAAAACCATCCCCAACCATCCCCAGTTTCTCGACGAGTAAACTCTCAAAAGATTCCCCTTCTTTTTCAGACACACAGGCTTGGCGAAGTAATTCTGAAAAAGACAAACGATCCATCACCATGCGGCAGCGCTCAGGACTGCCTGCACACAACTCAGCCAATTCGCTGCGCGCCTCCATTCCACACTCCCCGTCAACCAGACCGGCAAGCAATTCTTCAAATCTGTGCATTTCCTGCTTCATCCTGCATTCACATTCCGCAATCGCTCGTCCATACATTTACGCAGAGCTGTCCTCACTCGTTCGAGACTTTTTCTGACTGCCGCTGAGGTCATATTCAATTTGGCCGCAATATCGGGGGCGGATTTCTCGGATTCATATTTCTCCTGAATTAGAGCACGGCTTTTTTCGGGCACTTTTTTCAGGCATTCCCTCAATGCCGCCACCTTCGCCTGGGCACGATCCCCTTTTTCCTCGGGTTCACTTTCCGGAACGGATGACGAAGCCAACAGCACTTCTGTCAGATTATCCGCCACAATCCGCTTCCTCCTCGCGTCTTTGCGCCGTTCATTTATCACCAGGTTTCGCGCAATCCCTCTCACCCAAGCCCCAAAATCCCTTGTTTCATCAAAATCCCCCATCCTCTCGTAGGCGATCACCAGTGCTTCCTGAGCCAAATCATCCACCCACATTGGGGCAACACCCAAGCTCCGCACAAACGCACGCAAGCCCGAATGGTTCTCCCGCACATATGCGATAAATTTTTCAGATGAAAATT
>JAADHD010000408.1 GCA_013152075.1 Verrucomicrobiota bacterium
GGTAAAATAAACACATCAGCCGCCTCATAAAGCGATGTCAGTGAGTTAACTCCCCCGAGAAAAACGATACCCTCATCAGAAATGCCGCGCGGCTTGTTTCCCTTGCCGGCGACTATGAGCCGTGCTTTGCGCTCTTTCTTCAAACCTTCAAAAGCCTGCATCGCAAAAGTTAGCCCCTTCCGTTCCCAGCCAGACCCCGCGAACATTACGGCTAGCTCGTCGTCCACCAAACCAAGCGCTGTCCGTTTTTTCCTCCGTATCTCTAAACGTGCCTTTGGCGAAATATTTTCCGCATCGTAACCATTGGCGATCACCACAATGCGATCTTCAGGCAGGCCATACAGGTCGTTGATCTCCTTTTTGACTATCTGCGAATTGGCAACAATCCTGATATTTGATTGTGGTGAATAAAGCGCTGCTTCCAGTTCAAGCAGCTGACGATGTTTTTTCTGTTTGCCGCGAAACCATGTCTTCAGAGGGGCTTCAAATTGAGCTCGTCTTTGCAACCAAGCCTGGTGAACGCCATCTCCTGCACGGTAGGCATCGCAAGTCCATACTCGTTCGAAACTGAAAAGAAAATCGCAATGTTGTTTTGGGCGGGCTTCCTCCAAGGCATCAGCGAAGTCTAGTGGATTTAAAACCTTACCCGAATCCGACAGACGAATACTTTCGCCGTGGGAAGAATCCCAGACGCTGTCCGGCCAGGCGCAGTCACTGAACAATACGCTTTGATGCCCGAGCTCCCGCAAACCCTCGGCAAAACGCAGCAAAAAACGCTCCGCACCGCCGGTTGAGGAATATCCTCGTCTGACCAGTCCGATTTTCATTCGATTTTTCTGCCTTTGTGATTCATCTTCATGTGTGTGAAAAAAAGAACTTCGCCACCTAATCACTTTGGCGATTCATGTCCGTAACGCAAGCCAGCAACAGAGCAATCAATCTATGCAGCGAATTCTCGCCATCCAAACCAAACGCATCGGCGATCTTATTCTGACCGCACCGGCCCTCAGCCTGCTGCGCCGTCTTCACCCCAACGCACATATCACTCTGGTGACAGCAGGTGTAGCCGGACAACTGGCGTCGTGCATTCCCGGCATCGACGATCATCTGAACTTTGATCCACGGCGCTTGAATCTCTCTCTCTGGGGATCTTTGCTCACAGATTCATATGATGTTTCGTTCGATTTCAACGGCACTGATCGATCGGTTGGCATGAGCTTGATCGCAGGGGCAGAGATTCGCGCCGCCTATAGCAAACGAGCATTAAAATTCCCACGCAATATGATTTTTACCCACACCAGTTCGGCTTCTCTGAAAAAGCTGCATACGATCGATCACATGATCGCCCTGCTTGAGACGATAGCTATTCGACCCGGTGAACAACGCGAAACATTGCGTTTGCAAGTTCCTCAAGCGACACAGGAGCAAGCCCGCAAAACTCTTCTCGACTGCGGACTCGGTAACAATCAATCTTTCGCGATCATTCATCCAGGCACAGCACGCTCTGAAAAATATTGGAATGCTTCGGCATGGGCTAGTGTGGCCGAACATTTAATTCTAGCAAAAAAACTTCAGGTGGTGATCACCGGAGGGAACGATGCGGAAGAATCCGCTCACATAGAATCGATCAAAGCTCACCTCACAGCGAAGACGCTGCCACAAGTGATCGACCTCTCAGGGAAAATTAGCCTGCCCATCACGGCCTCGATCATTGAGCAATCACAAGTCGTGCTCGGAGTTGATACAGCCGCCATGCACCTCGCTTCTGCTTTCAATAAACCGCAACTGGTTTTATTCGGCCCTACCAACCCTTATCATTGGCGCCCACTGCACGATCAAGCCCACGTCTTGCTAGCCGGACATGATAAACCTCTGTTGAATAGTGATTACGAATTTAAAATCCCAGAAGCTTCGATGTCTTTGATCTCTGAAGAACAAGTAATCGATACTATAAACAACGAATTTAACGTTATTTAGATTGATAAATCCGCAACATTGGAATAATTATATCGTTAATAGAGAATATGAATCTCACCCATCAGCAATCTTCAAACAAAGCACCGCGAGTTATATATATCGCGGTCTTGTTGCTTGTGACGATTTTCTACCGGCTGTTTGCTTCGCAAACAGCTGTCGCTGACTGGCTGGGCAACACCTCGCCGCTAATGGCGATCGCCTTTGGTGGAGGCATGTTGCTTGGGAAACGCTTCTGGTGGACGCCGGCTCTGCTACTGATTGTCTCCGACCTCTTTCTGGCCCTCTACAATGGATGGGGTCTGGGTAGTCATCTTTTATATACCTTGCCTTTTTACGTGATCGTCTCACTTGCCGGCGCAGGACTCGCTCGCCGTCAAAATTGGGGGGTCATGCTGGTCGGGACACTGGCCGCCAGTTTCCTTTTCTACCTCATTGCCAACACCTTCGCCTGGGCCACTTCACCGCTCTATACCCACAATTTCGTCGGCTGGTGGCAAAGCCAAAGCTCGGGCCTCCCCGGCTACCCTCCTTCCTGGATCTTTTTACGCAACTCTCTCGTCGGGGACACCATTTGGTGCCTCATAGCCGCCCCGCTGTTTTTTTCAAAAACCTTCGCTTTGCCGAGTCGAGGGGCTCTCAGCGACAATTGCGAAACAGTGTTGTTTTCGTAAAGCCGCTTCATTCGAAGCGACTTGCGGATCAATTATTGCGCGGTCACCGCATCATCTGAGGCAAAGAATGAATTCGGGATAAATCGACAGGTAATAACTTACCCGAATGTGAATGCGGCCGTTCGCAATTCGCTATAAAGTAGCAGGGAAAGTCCGCCTACTGGTTTACCCGCATTGGCATTAACACGTAAATAAACGGCTCGTCGATTTTAATCACCCCGGGGCTCATGTCATCAATCAGGTCGATGAAAATTTCGTCCTTGTTGAGATTGCGCAACGGAGCCATTAGGAACTCTGGGTTAAAAGCCACGGTGATGGTCGGGCCAGAGTATTTGATGTGTAGAGATTCCGTAGCCTCTCCAATATCCGGCGAATTTGCCATGATGGAAAGCTGGTCATCCTCAAACTTCAATCTCACCGAATTGGATTTCTCACTAGTCAAAAGAGCAACACGGCGCACAGATTCCAGCAATACTTCTCTTTCAAGTGTGACGCGTTCTTTCGTTTCACTCGGAATGACCTGACGGTAATTCGGGTAGTTGCCTTCAATCAGTTTGCTCACCAATAAATTATCACCCAATTCGAAGACCACCTGGCTGTCCGTCAACTTTACGCGAACATCACCCTTATCTTCAAGCAACCTCAGCAATTCTTGAACAGCCTTTGTTGGGATGATCACTTCAGTTTCGTTGCCTTCAGGAAAATCAATTTCCTGCTCTACCATGGCCAGTCGGCGCCCATCGGTAGCCACCATAGTCAACGCGTTCGCTTTGAATGAACACAAGATCCCGTTGAGCACATAACGGGTTTCGTCGGTAGAGATCGCATAAGAGGTCTTCTTAAGCGCTTCTTTCAAAATACTCTGGTCGATGACAAATTCCTTGGCATCATCAAAACTCGGCAGGGGAGGGAATTCATCCTGCCCCAATCCTAGAATCTTGAAAAAACTCGGCCCACTGCGAATGGATGCCACATTGTCATCGTCAACCTCAACGGAAACCTCGGAACTTGGCAGTTCACGAATAATGTTTACCAAGCGCCGGGCCGGCAATGTCGTAGCCCCCCCCTTTTCGACATCCGCCTTAGCCAGACCGCTCACCCCGACATCCAGGTCGGTGGTGGTCAGGCGCAACTGGCCGTCTTCAGCCTCGATCAATACATTCGATAAAATAGGCAAGGTCGTGCGTGTACTGACCACATGCTGAACTTGCTGTAGTCCTTCGAGAAAAGCGTCTCTTTCGATCTGAAATTTCATGGGTATTCGTTCATTCCATGCCAATTTCAATCACTGGCGGTCGTTACCCTATCTGTCATTCAGGGCAACGGGCGGAATTGGTGCAAAGTCTGGACGCAATTCGCCATAATGTCTATACCGATTTGTAAAAATTCTTCATCAAGTCAATCACCACGAAATAGGGCTTGATGCCCTTCATATCGATCTAAAAGCACGCTCAGGCCTTATCAGCAGACTTACTTTTTCCCTTTGAGATCACCGCTACGATTTCTCACTTGCGAGATCGAACGTTCCTGCATGATCGCGTCAGGTCTCCAACGACCCGAGCTTGCCCCGCCGCGAGTCAATCGCCTCTTCAAAAATTCCACAGCTTTTCTCAAACTAGCCGTTTCTGACATCTTGGATTTGATCGATCGATCTGCATGTAAAACGGTGCCGTGATCACGCCCTCCAAAATCTTCACCTATTTCCTTCAGAGACAATCCGGTCAGCTGACGCGACAAATACATCGCTACCTGGCGGGCCAGAGCAATCCTCGCCGGACGCCGCCGCCCAGTCAGATCTACTACCCTGAGATCGTAATGTTCCGCTACCGTCGATAGGATGGCGTCCACAGACACATCTTTGGCATCCTCTTCTCGGGTAAAATCCATCAATAAATCCTCCAGCGCATCCTCGTCCAGCGCCTGGCCGTTAAGAGAAGTCACTGTCGCCACACGCATCAGCGCACCTTCCATCAAACGTACGTTACTGCGAATTCTCTCGGCCACGAATTCAAGCACCCAGTCAGGCACCTCGACTCCCCAATCGGCTCTCTTTCTCCTCAAAATCGCGATCCGTGTTTCAATATCCGGCGGCTGAATCTCCACCGTCAAACCCCATTGGAACCTAGTGATCAAACGGTCCTGCAAGGCTTGGATTTCTCCAGGCGGACGGTCACTGGTGATGACAATCTGCTTATGCGCATCCATCAGGCTATTGAAGGTGTGGAAAAATTCTTCCTGCATCGCCTCTTTGCCGGCCAGGAAATGCACATCGTCAATCAACAGGATATCTGCCTTTCGATATTTTTTACGAAAAGCCACCAGCGCGTGATTCTGCAATCCATCAATGAACTCGTTGGCAAAGGTCTCCGCTGATATGTAAACCACATTGGACTTCGGACGGCAACGCAAACCCTCCCATCCTATCGCGTGCATCAAATGAGTCTTTCCCAGACCAGAGCAAGAGTAGATGAATAACGGAGAGTAACGACTTGCCGGCTTTTCAGCAACTGCCATAGCTGCCGCGTGGGACATGCGATTATTTTCGCCCACCACAAAGTTATCGAGGGAGTAGCGCTCCGACAAACCGGACTTTTTCGCTTTCCTCATCAAATCAGGAGCGATCCCGCTTTCTTCTTCCTCAACCGCTAAATTTGCAGCTTCTTTTTTAGTTCCAGCCTTGCTCTCATTTCCCGAGCCCTTGTCGTCCTCTCCTTCAACTTCCACATCCTCTCCTGTCACTAGCAGTCTGACCGGCGGACAATCCTGCAGCATAGTGTTTAACAAGTCCTGGAGAGTCTCTCCAAAATTCTCTTCAATCCATACCTGGTAAATCAAATTGGGAGTCTCGATCCAGACAGCATCTTTGTCGATTTTTTGCAGCAAAACCTTGGAAAACCACCTTTCTACCGCGTGCTCTCCAAGGCGCTCCTTAAGGCTATCAATCAAGCGCCCCCAGAACAAGGCTTTCGCTTCCTCTCCCACGACCTCTGCCGCGTTGATTTCTTTGTGACTACTTTCCATTTCCTGTGCCAATCAGTTAATTGAAGGTGTTGCATTCAACAAACTAATGCTCGTTGCATTTGTCCTCTTGAGTTTATGGTCGCTGGAATGTATTCGCAATTTATTCATTATGAGTGAGTTATGATGACTAACGTAAATATTATATGTATTATGTTTTCCGGCGGCGAGGGGGAGTGTGCTATTTTTTTTCAAATGAGCGAATTTTCATGAGCATATATTTGTCTTTGCTATCGAAAATTCGCACCTGATGAGAAATTCACACAGCAGTCAAACTGCCGGTCTTTTTAGTAGGCCGATTCACAAATTTCGACAAGTAAAAAAGACTCAAAAACGATATTTTTTTTAATTATGAGGCTAGCATCTGACAATCACTGTTTTGCAAGCCAAAATTTTAAAATTTTTCGAGTTCGGCGTTATGCCTGAATGCTTATAAAGGCACCCTGATTTCAGCCTAAAAAGCCCGATTTTTGGCTCCAAATCCCGACTTCAACCCCCAGTTCAGGGATCATTTGCCGTTCTTCTCATGCGGCTTGCCAAAAACAAGCCCGCAGGAAAAAGTTATCATTGTCGTTATTGGCCATAACCATGCATAGAACAACCAGGCTTCAACTCCTCCTCCTTCAGTCATATGCACCCCATGAAATGAAGCGGCCGATTCAGCCGTTATCAGATCAAAATTCATCAAAACAGTGTAAAGATCCGTTTTAAAATAGAGTACGGTTACAAACGACAGAATGAATCCGGTGGTCAAGCCGCGCAGGCTGGCGTGTCGCCACGGGTTGATAGCTGCCAGAAACATTCCCAATAAAGGGCCGGCGGTGTATGACACCATTCCAAAAGCCAGAGTCACCACATTGATATCGCCACGCATGCGATCCAGGAAAATGGCAAAGATCGTTAACAGGATTCCCCAGCCAACTACCAGCATACGTGACGCCCGCAGTAAATTCCGATGATGCTCTTCCGACTCCTCTTCACCAGTTTTATGGAACAGGCTCAAGGTTGTTTGTGACAGTGCTGCCAATATCGAATCCAAGCTTGATATGGCTGCGGCAAACACGCCCGCCAGGATCAATCCCCTTAAGCCCACCGGAAGAGTGGTGACGATCCATGCCGGAAATACAAAATCATGATCTTTTTCAAACAGTAATTCCGCTGCTTCACTCGGTGGGTTCTGTAGGTAATACACATATAGCCCTGCTCCCACCATCAGCATCAACAAGGTGATAAGCTGACCAACTGAACTCCACATGATGGCTTTTTTCGCATCACTTTCGCTACGGCAGCAAAACATCCGCTGCGCATTCAATTGATCCACCCCAAAGGCACTTAGATTCAAAAAAGGTGCCGCCAGAATGGCCACCCAAAAGGTAAACTTGGCCGCCGGATCACTGCAAAAATCCAACAGGCTGAATTTCCCATGGGTGCTCAATCCTCCCTCAACCTCGGCACTGGCCGCCACGTTCACATATTCCGTCCAACCCCCATCCAGACTGGATATTATCCAAATTAGCGCCACCGTCCCGCCAACTATAAATAGCGCAAACTGCATCACATCCGTCCAAATGACTGTCCTCATCCCGCCCATCAGAGTCCATCCAATCGCAAATAGGCCGATAATCACAATGCAGATGGCAAAGTCATAGTCTGTCCCAAAACTCGTCACTACCTTCAAAGCCAAGGCTGCCACCAGAACGCGCACGCTTTGCCCCAAAATACTGCCGATCGAAAAAATGATCGTCGCCAAACGCTTCACCCCGGGCCCGATCCGGTTCTCCATGAAATCATAAGGACTGTAAATCTCTCGTTCATAAAAATAGCGCACAAAAAATTGCCCTATCAAAATTCGCGCGATGATCGAGCCCAAAGCCCATTGCAAATATGTGAAGTTCCCATTGGCGGCAAAAACCATGCCCGGAACACCGATGAAGGTCACACCGCTGATCTCTGTCGCAATGATGGAACCGCTCACCGCCTGCCAGGGGAGCGATCGACCACCAAGGAAGAAGTCCCTAATACTGGCTTGCTGCCCTTTCATCTTGTGCCCCACCCAGGTCGTCAACGCCAGATAGCCGCCAACCGTCAGCCAGTCCCAATAGGTGAAGTACTCGTGAATTTCCATGTTGTCAGTGAAGATCAATAGGTGGCTTCGCTGCATCGGCAGCTTGGCAACGCGGACAGCCTAGCCCCAACATTCAAAAATCTCACCAAAAATCTCAGCAATGAAACACAAAGTAAAACTCACAAAAAATTTCCTAATTTCATCCACAAAACGACAGAAACTTTGTCCGGCCGGACAAAGTTTCTGTCGTTTTTATAGTGAACATAAATTGATATCAGACTTACAAAACCATGTGTTTTCCATGCCCTTTTTCCACATTTATTAGCAAAATTGAACACAGTAACGCCTCAAAAGAATGTCCGGCCGGACATTCTTTTGAGGCGTTGGAGTTGTGAGTTAGTGTCCTGTGAACAACGGTCTGTTGTTATGATGCCGCTGGGCAGACGCTACGCCGACATGATATTACCAGTAACTTACCCTTCCTTCTCCTACTCTGGAAGGGCATAGTTCTGCTCATATAATCCCTAAACTCTACCTGCCTGAAAATGAAAACCCAGCTTAGCATTTCACTTTTCTT
>JAADHD010000285.1 GCA_013152075.1 Verrucomicrobiota bacterium
GTTTGGCCGGTGATGTAGGATGCCAGAGGGGAGCAAAGGAAAACAGCGACACTGGCGATTTCCTGTGGTTGGCCGAGGCGTCCGAGCGGTACGTTTTTCAGCATCTCATTGCGGACTTCTTCAGGGATTGTTTCGATCATGTCAGTTTGCACTACGCCGGGGGCGATGGCGTTGGCGCGAATATTTCGTTTGGCGCATTCTCGACTTAGCACCCGGGTTAAGGCATGCACACCTCCTTTGGCGGCGGCGTAGTTCGCTTGTCCGTAAAAGCCTTGCAGTGCAGCAATGCTGCCTAGACTGACAATCGCTCCGTCGTCATTCATGATTTCGAGACCGTATTTGGCGGAGTGAAAAGTGCCGCTGAGATTGACATCGATGACGGCCTTCCAGTCATCGAGTGACATCTTGGCGATGGTCTTATCACGGAGGATGCCAGCATTGTTGATGAGGTAATCGATGCTACCTAGATCAGGTGAAGCTTTGATGTCATGCATCATTTTTTCGACGGCTTCCGCGTCGGAAATATCCGCAGCGAATACGAATGCGGAATTAGCACGCTTGCTGTTGAGTTCTATAGCAAACTTGGCGGCGTCGGCTGCAGTCTGATCAAATCCGGGGTGGTTGAGGATTACTTTGGTCCCCGCGGCGTGGAAGGTGCGGGCGATTTGCGCACCGATGCCCTGAGATGCTCCGGTGATGAGTGCGATTTTGGAGGTGAGGTCGATAGGTAGCATGGTAATTATTTAATACAAAGGCAAACGGTTCGCTTTACTCCAGCGAATGCGTCCCAGCACCACATCACCGCGCGCGCCTTTTTTAGGCATCCATTCTCCGGCGGTGACCCATGATTCTTCGGGGCTGATGTTGGTCACAGCAAAATTGCCCATCAGGGCGACATTGTCGGGATCGTTGTTGCCATCACCGACGAGGGGTAATACGACTTGCTCGGAGGATCGGATTAGGCAGAGTTTTCCTGGATCGACCCGGGCGACAAACAGCGGTGCGCGCCAGCGAATGACTTTGCTGTTGGACTTGTCCTTGCGGGTGTAAACCAGAAACAAGCCGTCGCTATGAGTCAGCCAGTGTTGTTGGGTGGTGGACATGGTGAGAGGCTCTCCATCATCCCAGGCCCAGGGGATTTTGTCGGAGTAGTTCAAGCCGTCGTCGCTGACGGCCAAGTAACCGTGATTGTCCTCGGCGCGGATGGTCATGTAGAATTTCCCATTAAACTGCGTCACGGAAGGCTCCAGCAATCCGCGCCCTTTGTTGCTGGTGATGGCGGGGCCGACTTCCTTGATCTTCAAGGTTTCGCCATCAAAGGAGCAACGAACCCCTGCTACGGATCGCGCGGCGGAGGTAGGGCCGAAGGTGAAGGACATGATGATGTCGCCGTCGGGCAGCACTACGCGTTGACCACAGTTGTTGGTGTAAATGAAAGCGCCGCGCGGGTCGTCCCATTGCAGTTTTTTCAGGTCTGACCAAGTGCCGTCGGGGCGTCGCACGCTGTAGGTGGGAAAACGTGGTAGTTGGTCTTTGCGACTGAAATGTTTGCCTCGGTAAAAAACATTGTGACCGAGAGCGAGGATGCTTTTGCTGGATGGGTGGTATTGTGGCACGACGTCGCAGACCCCTTGTTCGAGCCCCTCGTGTCCGGCCACGGGAAAGCGGGCGAGTGGGGCGATGCCGTTGGGATCGCTCCAGGTTTTGCCGAGGTCGAGCGATTGGCTTGAGTGGACCGGGCCGAAAAAATCCGAGCCGGCTATTTCCTGCAGGGTCATGAACGCGACCGGAGTTTTGTCGCCCTTCACTGGAGGAATCATGCAGGGGCGTGGATGAAACCAGGTGATGCCTTTGCCAGAACGATTTTTTCGCAGGGTGATCTTTTCGATCGACTTGATGAGAGGGGTGTCAGCCGCCAGAATCAGGTTTGGGGATAGGGCGGCCGTGGAAAGGCAGGCGGAAGTTTGGAAAAATGTTCGTCGCTTCATGGGGGGTGGTTAATTAAGAATCGGGAATCAGGAATTAAGAATTAGGTTTTTTATTCAGGGTGACGACACATTCGAGATGTCGTGTTTGGGGGAAGAGATCGAAGGGTTGGATTTTGCTGAGCTGGTAGCCGTCGTTGGCGAGCAGGAGTTCCAGATCGCGGATCTGGGTGGCGGGGTTGCAGGAAATATAGACGATGGTGGCGGGTGCGAAAGTGAGTAGTTGATCGATGAAACCCGGATTGGATCCCTTGCGTGGGGGGTCGATGATGACAGCGGTTTGCTCGGCGGGGAAGGTGATGTCCTCGAAAATGGCGAGCGCGTCTCCCTGCTGGAACTGGCAGTTGTCGATGTGGTTGAGTTTGGCGTTGCGCTTGGCCCAGTCGATGGCGGCGTCACTGATTTCGATACCGGAGACTTGATCAAAGTGCGAGGCGCAGCTAAGGGCAAAAAGTCCGCTGCCGCAGTAGGTGTCGACGAGATAACGATTGGCGGGCTGGCCGCCGGAAATATTCAGAGCTTCATTGCGTGCGTGCTCGGTGAAGGCTGGCAGGATGGAAGGATTATTCTGAAAAAATTCACCGGCGGCAAATTGAAAACGCAGGTCGCCGATGTGTTCCTCACAGACTTCGTTGTTTTCTGTGATGACGAGATCTTTTTCTTCTGCAGATTCCCGCAACAGCAGAGTGGCACCCTTCCGGTAACTGAGAGCTTCGGCATGGGCGCGTTCTCTGACTCGGGGCAGAGCCTGGTTGATGGCATCAGAGGCAATGGGGCATTGTTTGACATCGATCAACTGCGAGCGAACTCCGGCTCTGAGAAATCCGATCGCTTCGATTTTGCCATCTTTAGGTTTTTGGAAGTGGGGAGTAATTTTTGAGCGATAGGCCCATTCGATAGGTGAGGGGATGACCGGTAAAACTTCAGCTTTGATGTGGGCCATGTGAGCCAGTAACTCGGCGACTTGGGAGCGCTTCCATTCCAACTGCTGCTGGTAAGTATAGTTCTGATATTGACAACCGCCGCAAGTGCCGAACAATTCGCAGCGGGCTTCGATTCGGTGGGGTGAAGGGGTGATGACTTCGACAAGATCAGCTTCGCTGTGGTTTTTATGATTGCGGAATATGCGGGCGCGAACACGTTCTCCCGGCAGAGAGAAGGGGATAAAAACGACCCACCCATCGATCCGGGCCAGTCCCTGACCAAGATTGGTGAGGGATTCGACGTCGAGCTCGAGTTCGGTGTGGTAGGCGAAGGGGTCGGGATTGAATTTGGCGGGTGGTCGTGGCATGGCTGGCTAATCAGGGAAAAGTTTTCAGGGTTCCGTTTTACGAGAGAGGCGGATGGGATTAAGTAAAGAGACGATGAATACAGTTGAAGAGTTGCTTGATTCAATTGCCACTGATGCGGAGCCGCCCGAAGGCTTGAGCCCTGAATTGGCGGCTTTGTGGTGGGCTAAAAAAGATCAGTGGCAGGATGCTCATGAGGTGGCGCAGGATATAGATACGCCATTGGGCTCATGGATTCACGCTCTTTTACATACGATCGAGGGAGATATGGGCAATGCCGCTTATTGGTATAATCGTGCTGAGCGCCCGGCGATCAAAACTGAGCAGATTGATGCCGAATGGAAAAATATTGTGAGCCATATTTTAGGTAAAAAATGAACAGAAGTCGAACTTGCCGCCGCTGTGATTGTTCAGGGTTTGTGTCGAGAGCGATAAGGTAAGAATATTGATATAGAGGAATGAATCTTCCGGAGATAGAGGGATATCAGTTTGAAGAGCTGATCGGGGAAGGCGGTTGCGGCTTTGTTTACCGGTGTAGGCATGAGTCGGGTGAGGACCGGGTGGTGAACGTGATCAAGGCGCTGGCGGTCAATCCTGCTTTGTTAAGGGAAAATTCGGAGAGATTGGCGCGAGCTCCGTCGCATCCCAGTTTGGTTGATCTATACGGCTACAATATTTCGGACAATCCGTATTATCAGATCACATCGCTTCACGGCAGAAAGGATCCGACCACCGGAAAATGGGAGAGTGATGCCATCACTGGCTTGATCGGGGCACTGGACGAGGAGCAGGCATCCGGCCTGGTGGATCAGTTGGTGGAAGCTCTGTCTCATGAGCACCGCTACGGAGTGATTCACGTTGGATTAAAACCCAGTAATATATTTCTGAGCGGCAGTGTCAGCTCTGGTTATCAAATCCGCCTGAGTGACTGGGGGCAGGGCTATGTTGACGGCTTGCATTATCTGGAAATGGGGGACATCGGGTTTTATGCCAGTCCGGAACAGCTGACGACGGGTGATTTTACCAATGGCCGGGGTCAGCAGTGGGATGTCTATTCGTTTGGTGTAGTGGCCTATCAATTGATAACCGGGCATTTGCCGCGGCTAAATGCCTTGCATCAGGAATTCACTAGTGACCAGGATTTGCGCAAGGGGAATCAAGTGTCGTCGTTTGCGACCATTCTCCAGCAACCGGCGCAATACGTGGAATGGATGGAGAAAAAACCGGACATTACGTGGCCGACTGAAGCGGCGACTGAAGCACTGGAAGAGCGGCGAGAGATTATTGAGCGCTGTTTGAGGCTAGACCCTGCTGAGCGTTTTACTGACATGCGCGATGTGTTGGCGGCGTTTCAGGCTTTAGAGAATTCGGCCTCTGTCCGGCAGATGCAGGGTAGCTACGTAGTGGCGGAGGGGGCGATGAAGGGCCGACTGCGAAAAGCACGTCTGGTGGCGGGTGTGGTAACGATGTTGGCAATTTCCGGTTTGGTGGGGAGCGCTGTTTTTTACGGAAAATTTAACGACACTTATGAGAAGTGGCAACAGGCCTTGTTGCAGACGGATGAGGGCGTGAAGGCGAGCCAGAGTCAGATTGAAAAAGTGCAGAGCGAAATGGGCGCTGCTTTAAAAAACAAAGACTCGGAAGTTGCCAGTGCTAAAGGCAAAGCCTTGGAGGTCGAGAAAAACGCGAAGGAGGTCGAAGAGTTTTTGTTATCGATGCAGATTTATGGAGATCGTTTTTTTGAAATGATTCTCGAGCATCGTGACACGGACGTGCCGGGCTTTCAGTTGGAGCGGAGACTGCGATTGGTGGAAGCGAAGGCGTATTATGAGCAAATGGTGAAGAGGTATGGGGAAAACGTGGAGCTTACGGGGCCGACGTCGGATGCATATCGTTTTCTGGGGGAGATTTACCGTGAAAGTGGTGATCTGGATCAGGCCAAGCTGGCCTTTGCTGAATCTGAAAAGCGATTGAGGGTCTTGAAGAAGCAAAAACCTAGTGATGCAGAGCTTGTGAAAAACCTGGCATTGGTGAAGCAGCGCCAGGGTGAGGTGGTATATAAGCTGGAAGGAGACGTTGCTCTGGCGATACAAATATTAAAAGAGTCCTCGGTGTTATGGCAGGAATGGGTGAGTAAAAAACCGGGTCAGGATGTGGAGGGAGGCTTGGCGGTTGCTGAGAATCTTTTGAGGGAAGCGGGATGGCACAGGTTGAACCGTGAGAATAAACTGGCGGGGGAGGGGTATGAGTCGGCGGCTGACTCTTTGGTTGATTTGCAGGAAAAGAGCCCTCGCAATGCGCGGGTTTTGGCGGGTTTGGCTGCTGCGTTTACGGGGATTGGAGAAATTCTGATGGAGGCAGGGCAACAGGAATCGGCTCTGGAAATGTATAAAAAAAGCGTTGAGCTACTTAGTGAAGCGATAGCTCTTAACGGAGCGGTGGATGAGTATCAGTATCGCCTGGCTTCCGGCCTGGTAGTGTTGGGTGGACTGAAACGCGAGGCGGAATCGCTTCAGGATGCGATGAGATTGTTGTCTCGCTTGATGCCGGCTCACGACAAGGATCCTCGTTATGCGACGACCCTGGCGGAGTGCTTGGGCGCCTTGGCCGAATTGCAACGTGATGCTGGTGAGTCGGTGGCGGGCATCAGTTTGGAAAAAGATGCGACCAAGTTACTTGAGACAGTGATTTCCCAGACTGATAAAAAGGAGCTGGCGGATGCTTCGGTGCGATTTTCGTTGGCGAAGCGAAATTGCCATATGGCAGAATTGTATGGGGATGTTGGAAAATTTGCGGAATCTAAGCCGGCATTGACCCGGGCGATTCAGTTGATCGGAGGTTTGCTCAAAGAGGATGCTGCGAATGTGAATTACCAGCGCCTGTATGCATACGCGGGAGGTTTGACGGCATTCGCGCGCGAAAAAACCGGAGACAAAAAAGGCGCGCTGGAAATGTATGCGGCGGCTCTTTTGCAGTGGCAGGCGGTGTCAGCCAGCCATCCTGAAGACGCCCAGGCAACGGAAGGGGTCAACTGGACCAAGCGGCAGTTGGAAGGCTTGAAATAGGGTCAGGCATCGACATCGGGAGATGCGTCGCTAGTGGCGTCAAAGCCGTGTTGTTTTAACATTTCGCCAGTGATTAAAGCCAGATTGGGTGGCGCGAGAGTGTCTGCCAGGGTGAGAGTGCAACAGTGAATGTAGCCGAGTATACTTGTTAATGGACGTTGGGAAATATTTTGCTCTTCTAGCCATTGGTCAAAGCAGAGCAGGGCCTCGACCCAGTCGGCGAGAGAGAAATCACTTTGATCAACTTGTTCGTAGAATTTTTCTACCACTTGGGGAAGTGCTTCTTCGTCGGGCGTTGAGATCAACTTTTTGAGAGTTTGCCAATCTCGTGGCGTGGCACAAGCTTGCTCTAGGAGTTGGCGATCCCGGTCTGTGAGAGCTGTCATTCTGAAAAATTAAAATTACTCCCACACCACTTCAGTGTTCACCGAGTTGGCGAGAAAACATTCGCGATGAGCCTTCACATGAAGTTGCTCTAGCTCTTCGGCGCTGGGGGTTTTGTCTCCTGAGAACTCGATGACGGGACGCAGGGTAACTAAGGTCATCACCATCTTTTTGTTTTCATTTGGCGCAAGACGGCCGGAGGCGTTGTCTTGGTAAGAATCTACGACAAAGCCGGACATCGATGCGACTGCCAGGAAGGTGAGCATGTGACAGCTGGCCAGTGACGCGACAAAGGCTTCTTCGGGATCTACGCAGTCCTCACTGCCCAGGTATTTTGGAGCGGCTGACGCCTTGAGGGATTGTCCGTTGGAGGGAAAATCCCAGCGGTGATCGCGAGGGTAATCCTTGTAAGCAAACCCGCTTCCATCGCGGGTCCAGGTGAGATTGGCTCGATGTTCTGACATAATAGTGTCCAGTATAGGTAATGATGATAAAAAGTCTTCGGGCAAAAAGCATTTTTTTGGGGGAGTGCATCGCAAATTTTGCACTATCTGCTTTCTATTTTGTAAGAAGAGCGATTTCAGTAGTGAAGATCGGTTGATTTTTCAGCAGTTGCAGGCATTCTCTGTCTTCCGGCTTCTGCCGTTTTTGTTTATTTTTTTGCTAGATTATGCCTCGACCATCTCGTCATCAAATCGCCTCATCAAACCCGAACGATTTTGCACCTGGTCAGAGGTGGATCAGTGAAATGCAGCCTGAGCTGGGATTGGCACTGATTGTGGCCGCTGGCACGCAACGGGTGCAGGTTCATTTTCCTGCGACTGACCAGACGCTGACTTACGCCGCTCGTAGTGCTCCCTTGCGACGCGTGGCCTTTTCTGTGGGTGATACAGTTCGCAATCAGGAAAACGAAGCCTTTGTCGTAGCTGATATCCGTAATGATGAAGGGCGTTTGATTTACATCGATGCAAACGGAGTCGAGCTACCTGAAAGCGGGCTTTCCGATAAAATCAGCTTTGATAAACCTGAGGCCCGACTGATTGCTGGTCATGTGGATGATCCACGCACCTGGCGCTTGCGTCAGGCGGCAAGACGCTACCGGCATGAAGCCCGTTCGCGGAAAGTGAGAGGTCTGGTGGGTGGGCGGATTTCGCTTATTCCTCATCAGCTTTACATTGCCAATGAAGTGGCATCGCGATTTGCTCCCCGAGTTTTGCTGGCGGATGAGGTTGGTCTCGGCAAAACGATTGAGGCTTGTTTGATTCTGCACCGATTGAATCAGAGTGGTCGTGCCGGTAGAATTCTTATTTTGGTGCCGGATGCTCTGATTAATCAATGGTTCGTTGAATTGTACCGACGCTTTCAGATGTCCTTCGCGATTTATGACGAGGAGCGAGCGGTGTCGATAGAGGCTGGCGAGGACTCTGAGAATCCTTTTTTCGATGACCAGCTGGTGATTTGCGGGACTTCGTGGTTGGCGGAAAATCCTGAGCGTGCGATGCAGGCGGCGGAGGGCAATTGGGATATGTTGATTGTCGATGAAGCGCATCATCTGGAATGGAGTCCTGAAGAAG
>JAADHD010000340.1 GCA_013152075.1 Verrucomicrobiota bacterium
TTCCAGAATGGAGCTGGAGCAGTATCAGCATTTTCTCGTATTAGCGCAAACTTTGCATTATGGGCAAGCGGCGCAGAATTTGGGCGTGAGCGCGTCCGCACTCACACGTTCAATTCAAAAAATTGAGGGCACGTTAGGGCATTCGCTTTTTATCCGCGACAAACGAAGTGTGCGCCTGAGTCAAGCGGGTCATCTTTTTCGCGCGCATGCGCTAGAAGCGAGCAAAGGGTGGGCGGAGCTTAAAGCTCATCTTGATCAGGAAAATGATTCACCAACGGGGGATTTGAAAATCTTCTGCTCCGTCACGGCTTGTTACAGTGTGTTGCCTGATTTGCTCGCGCCGTTTCGGCGAGCCTATCCTGGGGGGCAAATCCATTTACAAACAGGGGATGCGGCTGATGCGATGAGCAAAGTGCTCGATGGAGTCGCTGACTTGACCATCACCGCGGTGCCGGATCAGTTGCCGAGTCGTTGCATTTTTAATTCTATTCTTAAAACCCCACTTGTTTTCATTCATTCACCCAATGATCCTAATGTGGATCAATACAGAGATGGCCAAGCGCTTGATTGGTCGAAAATTCCAATGGTTCTACCGGAGCGAGGTCTCGCTCGTGAGCGGATTAACGGTGGTTTTGCAGAGTTAGGGATTCGACCGAAGATTTATGCTGAAGTCAGTGGTCATGAGGCCATTTTGGCGATGGTTAATCTGGGTTTTGGGGTGGGTGTTGTCCCTGCTTTGGTGTTAGAAAAAAGCCCGTATCATAAAACGCTTTCCATCCTACCTTCGCCAAAATTCAGCAAACCTCTCGCCCCTTATGATGTGGGGCTTTGTATGCTCAAGCGAGATATGGCTCATAGTCCACTCAAGCAGTTTTGGGATTTGGTTTTAGCACTAGGGGGTGGGGAAAAGTGAATGGCATTGGGAGTTAATATTTTTACATGGATGGACGGGATGGACGGGATTTATTTAAGAGGAGAGAATTTGATTTCTTATCCTGTCCATCTTGTTCATCCATGTAAGGTTTTTGGAGTGAAATTTTACAAATTATGAACCCTTGGCTTATTAGATTACAAAATGCCCAAGTAAGATTGGGTTCAAAAATTTTGCTGAAGAATACCAGTCTGCGGATTGATGCTGGGCAACACTGGGCGATTATAGGCAACAACGGTTCGGGCAAGAGTACCTTGGCGCGGTTGTTGTCGGGTGAGTTGCCCGTCTGTGGAGGTACGATTGATTATCAATGCGGTAAAAGTCCGACGGATGTTGCCATTGTATCTCTTGAATCACAAAAAGCGCTTATCGATTATGATCGCCGTTTTGATAGTTCTGAAGAAGGGGAGGGCAAGCCTGATAGCGGTAGGTCCGTGTGCGATGCGATTCTTGATGGTGGGGCAGATCAACAGAGCTTGCAGCATTGGCTTGAGGTATTTGATTTGGAAGACCTGCTCGATCAAGGGATAGGCACTTTATCAACTGGGGAGGGGCGGAAAATGATGTTATGCCGTGCTTTGTTGAAATCTCCCAAGTTGCTCATTCTGGACGAGCCTTATGCGGGTCTCGATCAAGTCAGTCAGGATGAGCTCACCCAGTTGCTCTTGAGTATTGCGGATAAAGGCATATCACTGGTACAGGTGGCGTGCGCAGAAAACGAGCTGCTGCCTTGCATCAGTCATGTGGCTTTGCTCGAAAATAGCCATCTCGTGCATAGCGGCAAAAGCAAAGAGGTGTTTGAGTCGAAAGAGTTTGCTGCCATTTCACAAATCGATGTTGATGAAAAATGGCAGCTACCAAAAGCGGGAGACGAAAATAAATCGCTGCAGTGGAATCAACAATGCCCTCTGATTGAGTTGAGTGATGTCAGTGTTACTTATGATGGAAAGATCGCTTTGCCGCCAACCAGTTTAACCATACATTCCAAGGAGCACTGGCAAATCGAAGGGCCTAATGGAGCTGGAAAAACCACTCTGCTTTCCATGATCAGTGGTGACAACCCACAAAGTTACGCTAATGACGTCAAGTTGTTCGGCAGGCAACGAGGCAGTGGGGAAAGCTTGTGGGATATTCGACAGCGCATCGCCGTGGTCTCTGCGGCCTTTCAAATGGATTATCGTTTGCCGGTGAAAGGCCGTGATGTGGTGATTTCTGGTTTTTTTGATTCTATCGGGCTTTATAAAAATTACACTGGGCAGCAGATGCAAATTGCTGATGAATGGTTGGCAGCGCTTCATATTCAAGAGCTAGCTGAGAGTCGCTTTACGGAATTGTCTTACGCTCAGCAACGCATGCTTTTACTCGCACGAGCGATGGTGAAACACCCTACACTCTTGCTTATCGATGAACCTTGTTTGGGATTGGATGTTCCTAATACACGGCGCATTCTCAACTTGCTGGACACCATCGCCAGGCAAACGCACACGCAGCTTATTTATGTTTGCCATGACCCAGCACAGAAGCTGGATTGCATCACGCATAGACTCACTTTGGCGTGATTTGTCGCTAGAGGTCAAGGGCTGAATTAAGAGGAGGGAATTACATGGATAAAAAGGATGGACAGGATTTTTTCAGGAAGAGATGATGAAGATTTTTTTGAGATTTTTCTTTCTTATCACTGCATAGTGAGTGCGAAGTTTTGAAACAAGCTCGAGGCAAATAGAACCCATGCAGCAAGTCGTAGGATTTTCATGTTGGTGGAAGTTAGAGGGGTAATAGAATCCGGCGACTTACAAACGATTCATGCCGATACTTCCTTCCTCGGATTTATTCAACATCGAGGGCACCAAACCCAGGGTGGCGACGAGTATGAGCGTCATTAGGCTAAAGCAAAGCAGGATAGAATCAAAGGCGCTGAGCTGCAGTTGTTGGCTTTGACCGAGCAAAATACCGTCGAACACGTTGAGCTGTAATTTATCCCCCTGGCTGAGTCCCCATCTGTTTCTAAGGATGCCTATTTTCAGGAACCATGCGGGCAGTATGCCTGATAGGGCGACTCCAGATGTTTGGAAAATAACGAACATTGAAGAGGCGACTGATTTGTATTTTTCTGGTAAGATGCCCAGTAGCTCGGTGGTCATGGCGATACCGACCGCGCCCAAGGCGGCCCCGAGAATGAAGTGCAGCATGCCTAGGTAATAGGGCAGGAAAGAGACGGGGATGTAAACTCTTAACAGAAAAGCGACCATCGCCTGGGCCAGAATGATGTGGCATCCGGCAAAAACCGTGCGCGTTCCATGGCGATCGATGACTCTTCCGCCGAAAAACATTCCAAACATACTGCCAATGAGGGTGACATTGGAGAGTATGATGATGCTGGTATCGGAAAAAAGAAGGACACGCTTTTCGATCATGGCGAAGAGAGTGCCTGCGCCGGCGGTAAAGAGACTCAGAAGAAACATGTAGGAGCAAAAGGCGGCAAAGTTTTTTGTTTGAAAAACACTTGAGACGATTTGCTGGAACGAAAGGTTTTCAATTTTGGCGACAGGCGGTTCGAGCTCAGGGATGCGACGGTAGGTGAACCAACGTACGACGAAGGCAGCGGTCGCTACGGCATATATCCCCTGGTAGACAAGGATTTCGTCCGTGTAGATCGACAGGATCCAAGCGAAGAGAAGTGAAAAAGTCAGCGACACAATGCTTACGGTCAGTCGTAGCCGCCCGAAAAATCGGCCACGGGTTTCTGCGGGCACGATGGGGCTGAGCAGAGAGAACCAGCCTGCGCCGAACATGGCGATACTGATAGAAGCCAATATGATGCCGGTGACAATCAGCGCTTCCGTTGAGTCTTCGCTGTAAGCGGCAAGGGCCATTAATCCCCAGCCTAGGATGCCCAGAGCGATGCCGGTTTGGCCAATTAGCTTTTTGCCATAGCGGTCAGCGAGGTAGGCGGCGGGTAGCAGTAGCAGGGCGTTGGTGAGGGGCGGGATGGCCAGATATATCATCGTGCGCACTACACTGGCCCCGATGGCGGTCAGATAGAGCAACAGAGTGCCATTCACGGTTGTGCCGAGAGCCACGATTTCCAGACACTGGGTCAGGATAGTGTTTCGCATTGCCGCTTTTTCTTCTTTGGGACTCAGAGTCATTGTTGAGGAAAGAGATCCAGCGGGAGAGGGATAAATCAATAGCTAAGGGTTGGTATGGTGAGCGACAGTTCTGTTCAATGGATAGTAGAGAAGTTTTACAGGCGGTTCAAGCCCAAGCTCGCCGGTTCGGATTTCCTTAACATCGATGGCACGAGGCCTAGAGTGGCGACAAGGACAAGTGTCATCAGGCTGTAGCCTGCCAGAATCGCGTCGAAGGAACTGAGCTGATGGCCACCAATTTCCCAGATATCGCGGAGGACGTTCGCTTTAAGGATGCCTGCTGGAATCAGGCCGGATAGCGCGACGCCCGAGGTTTGGAAGATGATGAACATCGAAGCGGCGACCGATTTGTTTTCCTTGGGAAGAACTCCAAGCAATTCGGTGGTCATGGCGATGCCGATGGCCCCCATAGCTCCTCCGAGCAGGAAGTGTATGCTGCCCAGATAGAAGGGCAAAACAGCAGGAGAGGTGAATATTCGCAGCAAAAATCCCATTAGGGCGAAAGCCAGCAGGATGTGGCAAGCGGCAAATACCAGGCGTGTGCCATGTCGATCAACGATTCTGCCGCCAAGGAACATTCCGAACATGCCGCCTACCAAAGTGACATTGGAGAGCAGGATGATCCTAGTGGCAGTAAAATCCAGAACACGTTTCTCGGTCATTGCAAAGAGGGCCATCGAGCCAGCGGTGAAAAGCCCCAGCAAAAACATGTAAGAACAAAAAGCTGTGAGATTTTTGTTGCGAATGACTTTGAGTAATACTCGTAAAAAGGAAGGGTTGTCGGTTTTTCTTTCAGGAGGTTCGAGCTCCGGAATACGGCGATAGACGAACCATCTGATGATATAAGCGAGAGTAGCCAGCGCGTAAATGCCCTCGTAAACCATGACGCTTGAATTCACCGACAATATCCAAGCGTAGGAGATCGAGAGGATGAGTGATACGAGACTGAATGTCAGGCGCAGGCGGCTGAAAAAACGACCACGAGTTTCTGCGGGAATGATTGGGCTCAGTAGGGAAAACCAGCCGGCTCCTATTAAGGATGAGCAAACCGCTGCTAGAATCAGTCCGATGACCACTAATGATTCTGAATAGTCTTCGGTTAATGAACCGAGCGAGATGATGCCCCAGCCGAAGATGCCGACCGTGAGCCCGATTTGGCCGATTCGCTTTTTGCCATAACGATCGGCAAGAAATGCGGCAGGGAGTAACAGGGCGGCATTGGTGAGCGGCAGGATGGCCAGATAAATCATGGTACGCACGGCGCTGGTCCCAATAGCGGTCAGGTAGAGCAGCAGAGTGCCGTTGCCGACCGTGCCCAGCGCAACGATGGCCAGGCATTGCGACCAGATGATGTTTCGCATCGCCGCTTTTTCTTCTATGGGACTCAATATCAATGTCGGCATCTGGGATCGTGAAATCAGGTGTGAGCCCTATGATCGAAGAAAATTGTAGGCAAGCAAGGGGACTGAGCTATAAAAATTTGTTAAAACTGCGGTAAGTACTTGGTTTTCCCGCCGTCTTTGTAGTAATTGTCATCTGAGGCGGGATTGGCGCATGCTGCACTGCTTTGTGACTGAAAAGATCTGAAATTAAAATATAACTGTAGAAATTATGAGCGAGAAAAAAGAATCATCAACTCACGAGCAATCACGACGTGACTTTTTTAACAAGCTGGCGGTTGCGGCTGGTGGTGGAGTACTGCTGGGAGCAGCCGGAATGGCTCACGCAGCTGATGACGACAAAGTCCCATTGTTGTCGGGGAAACATACCTGCAAAGGGTTGAATACTTGTAAAGGAAAAGGCAAGGGGGGCAAAAATGATTGCGCCGGTCAAGGAGCTTGTGCAACTGCAGAAGCGCACAGCTGCCATGGCCACAATGCCTGTAAGGGGGAGGGTGGATGCGGTAACAGTGCTGGTCAGAATGATTGTAAAGGGAAGGGAGAATGTTCTGTTCCTTTGAGCAAGAAGACTTGGAAAAAAGCTCGCAAAGCATTTGAAAAAGCGGCGAAGAAGGCTGGCATCAAAGTTGGTGCCGCTTCTAAATAAGGAGTGTTCAATCAATTAATCCGCCGTTGGGAGGTGCACTTCCCGATGGCGGATTTTTTTTAAAGTGAGTGAAAACGAGTTTCAAACGTGGAACAGCTTTGTAAGCTGTTTGGGGAAGGGAGACAGCTTGCAAAGCTGTTCCACATTTACATGCTGAGCGTAAGATGAAAGTTGCCAAACGATTAGGTCATCCAGATCTCGGTCTTGGTCTTGGACTGCGCACCCCGCATTTTGAGTATATTCTCGAACATCGACCGCGGGTGGATTGGTTCGAGATTATATCCGAAAACTTCATGGACAGCCAGGGGCGTCCGCGCCATGTGCTCGACCAGATTGCGGAGCATTATCCGCTGGTGATGCACGGAGTGTCATTGTCGATTGGCAGCACTGATGCTTTGAATTTCGAGTATTTAAAAAAGCTCAAAACTCTGGCTCAAGAAATTGATGCCAAGTGGGTGTCCGATCATTTGTGCTGGACGGGAGTGGCGGGGCAAAACTCCCACGACCTGTTGCCGATTCCCTTGACCGAGGAATCCTTGGCGCACGTCATCGAGCGCATCGACGTGGTGCAGGATGTGATGGAGCGGATTTTTGTGTTTGAGAACCCGAGTAGTTACGTTGGGTTCACTGGTTCGACGATGAGCGAGTGGGAATTTTTGTCACGCATGACGGAAGCGACCGGCTGTGGGTTGTTGTTGGACGTGAACAATGTCTATGTGTCGGCGCGCAATCATGATTTTGATCCCGAGGAATACATTCGTGCGATTCCTCATGACCGGGTGGTGCAGTTTCATCTGGCCGGGCATACCGATTGCACCACGCATTTGATCGATACTCACGATCATCCGGTGATCGCTGAGGTGTGGGATTTGTATCGACTGGCCCATGAGTTGACTGGCGGGGTTTCGACGTTGTTGGAATGGGACGCGAACATTCCTCCGTTCGAGGAATTACATGCCGAGGTATTGAAAGCTAAAAAATATCTGCAAGGCGAGGGAGTGCAGGGGCCGGTGGTGGAGGGAACTTGTGCCAGTGCATCTGCGCAAGAGTTGAGTGTGTCACCCCATCCTTTGCATCACAGTGCGGTGGAAGTTGAATAGGCATGAAAGAGCAGGATTTAGAATCACCGCACAATCTGGACCGGGTGCAGCGTTGGATGCAGGCGGTGATCACTCACCCTGAGGGAGTGTTGAGTGGGGCTGACGGCAAGGCAGCGCGCGAGTTGATCGATGCGGGACGGGGGAATTTGGAATCGGTGGTAACGCGGTCGAGAACGTTGGAGGCATCGGACCGGTTGGCGATTTATGCCAACGCTTATTATGCGAGATTGATCGAATGCATCGGCGATGTGTTTCCGGTTTTGAAACGTGTGCTTGGAGATGAGGTGTTCGATAGTTTTGCTTTTGATTATTTGCAGACCTACCCATCCAAGAGATACACCTTGAATGATCTGGGGGATCAATTTGTCACCTTCCTCCGCGAGACGCGACCCGATCCCGATGAAGAACAGGATGAAGCGGACTGGGCGGATTTATTAATCGATCTGGCAATTCTGGAATGGACGATTTACGAAGTTTTCGACGGGCCGGGAACTGAAAAGGACAAAATGCTCGCAGCCGATGATGTTGCAGGGGTGGAACCAGCGGCGTGGCTGGAGATTCGTTTGCAGACGCCGCCCTGTTTGAAGCTGTTGGTATTGTCCTATCCGGTGAACGAATTTTATACCGCCGTGCGCTCTACGGAAGATGAACTGGAAGTGCCCTTTCCAGATGCGGTGATTTCTTACGTAGCGATTTCGCGCCGTGAATATATTGTCAGGCGTTATGACTTGAGCCGTCCGCAGTATGAATTGCTGCAGGTGTTGCAAGCGGGCGGGACGATCGGTCAGGCGCTCGAAGTTTGTGCGGATGTGATTCCTGCTGAGGAGCTGGATCAGCTCGTAGTCGATGTGCAGCAGTGGTTCAGCAACTGGACGGCTGAGAGATGCTTCTTTCAGGCGATTGGGTGAGGGGGAAGAAGTAATATGAACCACCGATTCACACAGATTAGCACCGATAAAGAGGGGAGTTTGAGTAGGAGGGAAGAGGGGGAATTACATGGATGAAGAGGATGGGCAGGATTTTTTTAAGAGGAGAGAATGCCGATGGGCGGATTT
>JAADHD010000311.1 GCA_013152075.1 Verrucomicrobiota bacterium
CAAGTGCGATGAGGTTCGTTGGAATGAGAAAATAAACACTGCCTATATAAGCCCAAAGACATAGGGCCTGTGCGCCGCCAAATAAAAGCCACCATCGCCACCGACCTTCGCGAATAGCTAGAATGAGGGAGAGTAAAATCGTAGTAGCAAGCAGCATGACAATGCCGTAGGCGCGAGCCTCCGTAGAATAGCGAAGGTGCCAGGGATGGAGGGCCGTCAGGAGCGCCGCAATCACTGAAGCTCTCGCTCCGATACAGACATAGGCCAATAGGCCGATCACAGAGATCCCGGCAGCACCTGCAAGCAGTGATGGAATTCGCAGAGCAAATTCACCGACTTCGCCATCTACAGCTCCTGTTGATTTTTGCCAAATATCATGACTGACTCTTGCTAGAATAGAAAAGAGCACTCCATTATTAGCGGCCCTGTTCCCCCAAAGCGTTTGCGGCCAATTGTGTTTATGAAATTTAGGATTGCCTGATTCTGCATCATTTTCAAACTGACCGTGGATGTATCGAGTAAAATTGAACGCTTCATCATTATAAAGCCCTAAGTCCATCCGAGGCAGCCTCATTGTCAGAGCAATGAGTGAAATTCCTAAAATCCACAAGACCAAGCGCCATGAGGGCAAGGAAAAAAATTTAGCAGCTGGGCTGATTTTCGCCCCCCACCACCTAAATGATAAAAGCAATATCGAGACGACAATGGACCCAAACGCAGCACTGTACCATGAACATGATGAGACAAACTCATTCAACTTGATCGAACGAAATATCCTGTGTTCACGCTCCGTTGCTGTTTTATAAGCCTCGTTGTTAATAATTTTCGCAGCCGTTCGTTCAACCCGGTTTTTCATCGCGGTGCGGCCTTTTTCACCAAACGTCAGCATCACTGCAATCTGCCCTGCCAGCAACGCTACCAATAGAATGACAATCCATTTGGACGATTTGTCGAACCGCGGAGAACTTTGAAACAGTGATATCATTTAAAATGCGAACCCAGCGCCTCGTCAGGCGTAAAACATATGCTTGAAGCGGAATGGATTGCTTGTAATCCATTCCACTTCTTCCGTGAAAAGATATGTCAATTACCCTTGCCAGCAAGCTTATTTCCAATCGTTGCGAACTTGCCGGTCTTTTTAAAAGGTGATTTCACCCGGCACCTTGAATCCCTTTGCTTTTCCCTTTGGCCTGCGGTACAATTGATGCTGGTTTTGCCATGACACTTCTCTCCATGCACTCTCTGCTAGGTAAACTATTGGCACTGACTCTTTTTGTGACGGCCGTTTCCTGCCAGCCCACCCACACCGTAAAACCGGGATCTTCCAAAAAAAATAAAGCTCTCCTTTTTGCCTCCGTTCCTCCCCAGGCTTTTTTACTGAAAACGATCGCTGGCTCTGACTACGATGTCCTCACCCTGATCAAGCACGGACAGGACCCTCATCATTGGCTGCCCAGTCCAAAACAAACCCTCGCGCTCAACAAATCTACCGCTTGGTTCCCCTCCAACCTTCCCTTCGAAGAAAACCTCCTGCCTAAACTTCATGCTCAGCAATCCTCGCTGAAAATTTTCCCCCCACTCGGAGCCCATTCTGTCCACGACAAACAACACCTGCATCAAAGGGATCCGCACACCTGGCTGGCTCCGCCTCTTCTCATCGAGCAAAGCACCTTCATCGCCGATTCGCTCGGCCAGTTGAATCCTGAAAAAGCTGCACTTTTTAAAGACCGGGCAGAAACCCTGAAAACTAAACTCAACGCTCTCCATAAAGAGATCACCAAGCAGCTAGCGCCCTACAAGGGACGTTCTTTTTTAATATTCCATAACTCACTCAGCCACTTCGCACTTTCTTACGGCCTCTCGCAGCACGTCATCCAATCCGGCGATGCCTCGCCCGACCCCAAGCGCCTGCGCGATATCATCAAGCAGGCAAAAGAGGACAAGATAACAAGCGTCTTCATTCAACCGCAATTCGATGACCAGAGCGCCCGCATGGTGGCCGATGCCATTGGTGGACAAGTTGTCATCATTGACCCTTTGGCTGAAGATGTGCTTGCCAACTTGAAACATATTGCCGACACATTGACTGATAGCTTTTCCCAGACAGATCTCTGACTACCGCTACACATGGCTACATCACCCATTATCAAATTCGAAAACGTTTCCCGCAGCTTCGGCATTGGTCCGGTGCTCGAGAACGTTTCTTTCGAAATTGCCCCCGGCGAATCGACTTGTCTGATCGGACCAAACGGCGGAGGAAAGACTACCCTGCTCCGTCTGATGCTGGGGTTAATAAAGCCTGACTGCGGCAAGGTGGAGATCTTCGGCTCACGCCCATCGCGAGCACGCCGCAAAATGGCTTACGTCCCCCAACACATTCGCTTCGATCCGCTGTTTCCCGTCAACGCCCTTGATATCGTTCTGATGGGGCGCCTCAACCACCTGCGCTTCGGACGCTTCTGCGACGACTGCAAATCCACTGCTTACGAATGCCTGGCCGACGTAGGTCTTGCCGATGCGGCCCACCGACCCTTCGCAGATCTCTCAGGCGGCCAGCGCCAGCGGGTGCTCATCGCCCGGGCTCTCGCCTGCAAGCCTGATCTCCTGCTGCTCGACGAACCCACCGCCAATATCGATCTATCTGTCGAAGCCCGACTGCTTGATACCTTCGCAGAGCTGCGCAAGCGCATGAGCATCATCATGGTCTCACATGACCTAGATCTTATATCCCATATCACTGACGATTATGTCCTATGCGTCCATCAGCACGTTCACCGTCACCCCGTTGACGATCTCTCCGGTGATGTCATTCGAGAAATTTACAGCAGCGAACGCCGCGTCGAACACGAACGAAAAACCCTTCACGGACAGGGAGATCACTCTCACTGCGATCACTCTTAAAAATTTTGCTCTATGACTGATTTTCTGGAAGCTCTGTTCGATCCTGACGCCGCCTTCCTCCGTCATGCCCTGGCGGCGGGTTTGATCGCCTCGTTCACCTTTGGCATCGTCGGCTCTTATGTCGTTGCCCGACGCATCAGCTACATCGCCGCCGCCATTGCGCACAGTGTGCTCGGCGGAATTGGAGCCGCTATCTATTTTCAACGCACGCAGGATCTGCCCTGGCTCACCCCAACGATCGGAGCACTGGCCGCCGCCCTGCTGTCCGCTCTCGTCATCGGCACCGTCAGCCTTGCCGCCAAAGAACGCGAAGACACAGTTATCGGCACCATCTGGGCCGGCGGCATGGCTGTTGGCCTGCTGTTTATCCATTATACTCCCGGGCCAGCGGTCAATCTTGAGAGCTACATCTTCGGCAACATTCTTTTTACCACTCGCTCCGACCTCATCGTCATGGCTTGCCTCGGCTTTGGAGTTGTCTTGCTCAGTCTCCTTTTTTACAATAAACTGCTCGCCGTCTGTTTCGACGATGAATTCGCCCGACTGCGCGGAGTGAATGCTACGTTCTACTATTTGCTGCTACTTTGCCTGATCGGTATCTGCGTCGTCCTGCTAGTTCAACTCACCGGCATCATCCTGGCCATCGCCCTCATCGTTCTACCGGCAGCCACCGCCGGACGACTAACTAACAGATTATCTAAAATAATGGGCATCGCCATCATTCTGTCCATGATCTGCACCACCGGCGGTCTCGCTCTCAGTTACTCTACCGAAACTCCCACCGGACCCGTCATCGTCCTGATTGTCGCTGCGCTATATCTCGTCAGCTTGCTCTTCACCATCCGGCGCAGAAAAAAATTTAAAAACCCAACTAAACCCGTCTAATCAAATCGCCCAGCAATGAAATATTTCCTCTTGTTAATTTTACTGCTACTCACCCTGCCCTGCTCGGCTCTAGCTCACGACCATAAAAAAACTCATGAGCCGGTCGACCAATACTCCCCTCCCAGCAAACCCATCGTCATCGGCCAGGGCGACTTCCGCTATCAACTGGTTCCAGGATGGGCCACCGCAAACGCCGGACAATACAAACTTGGCAATTGCCACGCCATGGCCGAAGACCGTCGAGGCAGAATTTTACTCCTCAACGCCAGCAAAGAACACTGCCTGATCGCCCTTAGCCCGGATGGAAAAGTTCTCGACGCCTGGGGAACTTTCGCACCGGGAGCTCACGGACTATCGGTAGTGAAAGAAGGCAGTCGCGAAGTTTTATTCATCGCCGACAACAGCCGTGACGGCAAAGTTTTCAAAACCACTCTTGACGGAAAAATTCTCATGACGGTTTCGTGCCCAATGGAATCCGGTTTATACAAAAGCGCTAATGAATTCAAACCATCAAAAACCATGCACCTGCCGAATGGTAATTTTTTTATCATCGATGGTTATGGGAAAGACTACATCCACCGCTACAGCTCCAAAGGAAAGTATCTGAGTTCCTTCGGCGGAGACATAGGAAAGGGAAACGCCTTACTCGAACACTACGGCCCCCATGGTGGCGACATTGATTTTTCCGACCCGGAAAAACCTGAAATTATCCTGGCCTTGAGCGACAAGAATAAACTGAAACGCTTCACCCTTGCTGGCAAATGGCTGCAAACCCTCTCCCTGCCCGGCAGTAATCCCCGTGATGTTATTTTCCATCGCGATCACATTGTCATCCCGCATCTTGGTGACAAGTGGCCAAAAGACAAAAACTCCGCCGGTTACATTTCTGTCCTCAACAGGGATTTCAAGGTCGTCTCCAACCTCGGCGGCGATCCCCCGAAATACGACAATCAAGGCCAATTGAAAAACATGCAGCACTCCAGCCACCTCTTTCATCATCCACACGGAATCTGTTTTGATAGCAAAGGTGCTCTATACGTTGCTCAATTCGCCTCAAATGCCACCTGGCCGCTCAAATTTGTGCGCTTGAAGAATTAGCGATCGCGGCAACAAAATTTAGTAGGCATTTTCTTCAATCGTGGTTTGTTAGTGTTCAAATCAGAACAATGAGCCACACCGCCATCAATACAGATCAATTGCCGGATGCCCATGGGCACTTCGGAACCTTCGGTGGCATGTTCGTGCCGGAAACCCTGATGGAGGCATTGAAGGAACTCACCGCGGAATACGAAGCCGCCAAAAAGGATCCCGCTTTTCAGGCTGAATTGGATCAACTGTTGCATAATTACGTCGGCCGGGAAACGCCGCTCTATTTTGCCGAAGGTCTCAGCGAAAAGCTCGGCGGTGCACGCATTTACCTCAAACGTGAAGACTTACTGCACACCGGGGCTCATAAGATCAACAATGCACTGGGTCAGATATTGCTCGCCAAACGCCTTGGCAAAAAACGCATCATCGCCGAAACCGGCGCTGGTCAACACGGCGTAGCGACAGCCACTGTCGCCGCTCGCTTCGGCATGGAGTGCGTGGTTTACATGGGTGCCGTCGATATGGAACGCCAGCACCTGAACGTCGTGCGAATGAAGTTGCTGGGCGCCGAAGTGCGCGCCGTGCATGCCGGGCAAGCCACTCTGAAAGAAGCGGTCAACGAAGCCATGCGTGATTGGGTGACCAACGTTCGCTCAACCCATTACATTCTGGGTAGCGCACTGGGATCGCATCCTTACCCAATGATGGTGCGCGACTTCCATCGTGTAATCGGTCTGGAGGCAAGACGCCAAATTCTCGAACGCGAAAACCGTCTGCCTGACTTGTTAATCGCCTGCGTCGGCGGTGGCAGCAATGCGATGGGACTGTTTCACCCCTTCCTCAATGACGAAACCGTGAGCATGCTCGGAGTGGAAGCTGGCGGGCGCGGAATCAGTGATGGCGAACACGCCGCTAGATTTCAAGGAGGAAAGCTGGGAGTTCTGCAGGGAAGCAAAACCTGGCTACTGGCGGACGATGACGGCCAGATCCAGCTGACTCACTCCATTTCTGCAGGCCTGGATTATGCCGCCGTTGGGCCGGAGCACGCTTATTTGCAAGACATTGGCCGGGTGGAATACAGCTACGCGACCGATGACGAAGCGCTCTCGGCTTTCCAGACCCTTTCGAAAACGGAGGGCATCATACCCGCGCTGGAAAGCTCCCATGCCATCGCCCAGGTGCTAAAAAGCGCGCCCGAGATGAGTAAGGATCGGATCATCATCTGCAACCTCTCAGGACGCGGCGACAAGGATGTCGAGCAAGCTGCTAAATTCATTTTCGGCGCAGCGGAATAGTGAATTTTAAAGACCTGCCGCCCCTCACACCGCAAACTGTAATCTCCCGCGATTGATCTGATTTCTCAAGTTTTCCCTTGATTGAATCCCTGCTGGGGATACAAAGGAGAGCTATGAAAAAATTCCTCATCTTGATTCCTGTTGTCCTTCTGGCGCTCTGGGTCAGTATCACCTGGTTTATTGGCAGCTCAACCAAAAGTGGTTTCACCCGTGCTCTGGAGGAAATAAACAACAATCTTGGAGCCGCTGCGGCTTTCACCTCAGTAACTGAAGAATCCTACTCCCGTGGTTTTCTCTCCAGTGAGGCCGTCACGAAAATCACCGGCGGCGACGACTCTGATCCCGACAAAAAGGACGTCTTCCTGAAAATCAAAGCCTGGCACGGGCCGCTGATGATGACCCCTGATGGCCTGAAAATCGGCGCCGAATATGTGAAAGTGACTCTGGATCAGGACCGACTGCCCGAAGAATTTAAAAAAATTATTGCTGATAGCTTCAACCAAAAAGAACCCTTTGAGATTGACGTCTTCACCGGCTTTGGAGGAAAGACCGCGATAGATACAAAAATCGCAGCTTTTACATTCAATGGCGACAACGCTGAATCGGTGAAATTCGAAGGCTTGTCCGCAAATCTTGAAACGAATATCCAAGGCACTTTCGCCAAAGGAAAAATTAATATTGGCTCATTCAGCTTCGAGGACAAAAAGAAAGGCAATCTCCTTTCCATAGCTACCGCCACTGGCGAAATGGATTTCACCAACATGGCAGTGAGAATGGCTGGCGACGGGTCTGCACACCTTGAATTCCCAGAGATCAAAGTCATCAATGAAGGCGATACTTACGCTGTCAAAGCACTTCGTTTCGGGAGCGTCTCTGCACGCAAAGAAGGCAAAATCGATATGACCTCGGAGGTAAGTGTCGGTGGATTCAAGGGGCCGGACAAAGGCCCGTATGCTGACGTTTTTTCCAAAATGGATGGCAAATTGGAAATGAAATTCGCCTCTGAAGGAATGGACGCTGAAACCTTAAAATTGATGTTGTCGGCCCAACAGAAAATGCAGAAGTCCCAGGCTGATGATGGCGCTGGCTCAGAAGCGGCAACACAAGCTCTACACGACTACATGATCGCTGTCAGCCAGCTTCTGAAACCTGGCTACAAAATGAAAAACCATATCGCCTTTACCAACAAGAGCGGTGAATCAAAAATCGATTTAGGTCTGGAATACACCGGCACCAAGCCTCTTTTTGACTTAGGGACCATTAACGATTTGCTAGCAGCCGTCGAAATCGCTCTGGATCTGCAAATCGCCAAAGACCTTATTCCAGCGGCAGGCGTCCAGCAAATTCAGCCTGCCATCGCCATGGGCTTTGTCCTAGACAAAGGAGCCTTCTATAAAGGCGGGGCAATTCTCGCCGGTGGCGAGCTTACGGTGAACGGAAAAGAGTCCCCTGTTTTGAAGCAAATGGGACCGATGCTGAACATGCCGATTCCCTGGGAAAGCATGGGCATTAAAAAGAGCAAATAACGACCCTCTTATTTTTTGGGTAACTCTATCGGGAGGTCGATCAAACGGTCGGAAGACTGGGTGAACTCCCGATTACTGAACACCCAGATCACCAGCTTTTTTTTGTCCCAGAATCCGGGTTCTTTCCTTACCCGCATCAATAACAAGCTCTTGCGCGCCTGAACCAAACCCGATCCTCTGAGGCCAACCCGATCAAGCGCAAAGCCCAATTCATATTGCAGCTGATCCTGCAGGCCCGCCGACCGACAATGCAGCCCTGCTGATTTTCCATCGGTGAAAACCAGAGTATGACTATCTCCAACGAGCAACACTGGGCTATCCTTGTCAGCTGGCACCGCTTCGATCTTTCCATCCACATCTCTACCCGCATAAGAGAGAGTCAAAACTTCATCCTTCGGAGTCGGCGTGAACCCTCCGCTTTTCACTTGATCACCTTTAATTGTCAGCGTCCCTTTTGCCGAACGCTTGAACGCCTCTTTCGGCTGGTTTTTGTACCACGCCTCTTCCTCAATAATTTTTTTGACCCGCGCAGCAATGATCTCTGTCGTCAACGGTGCAAAATGTGCATCCTGTTCGCAGA
>JAADHD010000201.1 GCA_013152075.1 Verrucomicrobiota bacterium
CTTCACAGTGGAAACAAACGACCTGCCTAATAATATTGGAGACTCAATCACAAGAATTGCCGTAAAAAAAGTTAACTAAAGTTAAGCTTTTAATACAATCCAAATCTCATTTTTTTCACAGCGAGCCTTCTTCTAAATCACAAGCCCTCAGGCTGGCGAAATCTAATAAATGCCCTAAATTTTAATTTTATTAATTCAAGTTTGCATATTATTAAATATTTTATTAATATGTAATATATTTTATTGATATGGAAACTTGCGACCCAGATAATCCGGACAAGGCGAACCGCCTCTGGATTGACCGTCTTGCCGATGAAGATGTCGCTTTTCTCAAACGTTTCCTTCTTTTATCCGGCTCGCTCAAGGACCTGGCCAAAGCCTACGAAGTATCCTATCCAACCGTTCGCCTGCGCCTCGATCGCCTGATTCAAAAAGTTGAAATCGGTGATGAGTTGATCGCCAGCGACGCCGGCCCTTTTGAACGCAGTGCCCGTTACCTGCTCGCCGAAGGCCTCATCGATGACACCGTCTATAAAGCACTCGTCGAAGCGCATCAATGCGAATTGAAGCAAACTCAAAACCACAAACCTCTATGAAAATATCGACTTTCACTCTCGTCATTTCCGCAATTTTCATGGTTAGCTTTCCCGGCCTGCATGCGGATGAAGTTAAGCCACTCGATCTGAGTAAGATGCAACTCGGCCCCCAGGCCCAACTTGTCAGCGAAGACGGACAACATTTGATTCGTATAAAATCCACGCCCGGCAACAAACCCAAGGACATTCTCTTTTTCGAACTCAATGAGCCCAAGATCACGCAAAATGCTTTTGCTCTGACCGGTGATATCCGCTACGAAAATGTAGCCGGAAGATCCTATCTGGAAACCTGGAATCACTTCATCTCCAACCAGAATAGCAAAAGCGAACCCGTCAAGTTTTTCACTCGTGGACTCAACCACACCGGCCCGATGGCAGTTCTCAGCGCCAACTCTGACTGGCGTGAATTCCAATTGCCCTTTTTCATCAATCCCAAAGGTGAAGCTCTGCAGGGCCCCAATAAAATCACCTTCAACCTTCATCTTGAAGGACGCGGAGTAGTTGAAATTCGCAATGTGAAACTTGTTGATGGCCTTGAAAATATCTCCCTCCCCAAACCTCTTCCAAAACCCATGGAGGTTTTGTTCATCATTATGATGTACACGCTTGGCCCCGTTCTCCTGATCACCCTCCTGGTAATCCTTCGGCGAAAAAAGCGCACCGCCGATGAACTGCGCCGCATACGCGCAGCGGATATTCAAGGGCCGCAGCAAAAATAGTTTCCCTCTGTAAAAAACTCTATAACTTAACGAAGTCGAAATTTCGTTAAGTTAAAACCCCTCATTTATATGTTCAGTCTTCGCCCTATGGAAAAATCGGATTGGTCGGAAGTGGCCAGTCTAATCTATCTCTCCACCAATCACTGGTATGAAACCAAACAGGGGCATTCAGCCTTCAGCGGAGGGCCGCAAGTTTGCCAGTTGTTTTGCCAGGTTTACGAAGATCTCGATCCCGGATGCTGTCTCATTGCCGAACATAAAGAAACCGGTGCCATCATGGGCTCCTGTTTTTACCACCCACGGGAAACCCATGTCTCTCTCGGCATCATGAATGTGCACCCCAACTTTTTCGGCGCCGGCGTAGCCAGCGCTCTGCTGAATGAGATCATCGACTTCACCAAAGCACGTTCGATGTCTCTGCGACTGGTCTCCAGCGCGCTGAACCTCGACTCTTATTCGCTTTACAACCGCAAGGGTTTTATACCCACAGCGATTTATCAGGACATGATGCTGAAGATTCCTGAAACCGGCATCGAATCCTCCAAGTTTGATCTCAGTCGCGTGCGTAACGCCGACCTGGAGGATGTTTCCGCCATGGCTGCACTCGAGCTTGAGGTGAGCGGTATTTCCCGCGACCGCGACTATAATTATTTCATCGAAAACAAAGCGGGCATCTGGCATGTCTCCATCAGTGAGGACAAAAACGGCCAGATTGACGGCTTTCTGGTATCCGTCAATCACCCCGGCAGCAACATGCTAGGGCCGGGTGTTGCACGTAATGCCGCCGCCGCTGGCAATCTCATCGTCAATGAGCTCAACCAACACAAAGGACGCAGCCCTTTGTTTCTGGTGCCCGCCGACAATCGTGAACTGGTCGATGCGATGTATTCCATCGGCGCCAAAAACTGCGAGCTCCACTTTTCCCAGGTGCTCGGAGACCAGCAGCCGATCAAGGGCGTCGTCATGCCAAGCTTCATGCCAGAGACGGGATGAAACTCAACAGGAAGAAAGATTCACCACAGAGTTCACCGAGTTACACAGAGACAGGAAGAGAGAATCCTGTCAAACTAACGACTGGAAGCACAAGACCTATTAAAGTGAGAAGCAACCATATTATCATGTCCCACCTCCTTTTCTTCCCTCTGTGTAACTCTGTGGTAGAACTCTTCAGTCCACTTCCGGCGGCACATTGCCATACTTCCACCCTGTGCCCTTAAAAGGCGGATGCTTCGCCTCTTTCGGTTCGGCGTCCGGCTTCATCTTGCCAGCCAACTCAATGCCCTTGTCACGCATCATCGTACCAGCTTTGGGAATCAGATTGCTGTAACTCGATAGTCGCGTTTCGTAACCTCCTCCGGTCGAACTCAACGCTTCCTCAGTCGGCACATATCCCACACAACCATTCGCCAGGCTCACCGGCCAGACGTAGGGAAACTTGATCGCCTTTTTCTGATCAAGACCAAGCTGAACAAAATACTCTGCCGGGGTCGTGACAAAAACTGCAGGGCCCACTTTCACTGTCTGTATTTCTACATCCCGAACAGGCTCACTTTGAATCAAAGCATCGAGCAACACCGTTTCCTTGGCAAAGGTCCAGGCAGCTGGATCCTTCTTTTTAAACGCTTCATCTTTCACATTCTTGCGCGCCGCTTCCAGGTGTTTTTTGCTCGGTTTACGGCGCGGAATCCTCATCACCTCCTGTTGCGCATCCACCGTCACATCCGTTCCACGCGGCATTTTCCACAGTTGCTTCAGCGCCTCGGCCGCCACTGAACCTCCGACGATTTTTGCCATTCCCTCACCTCTCTTCATCTGATAGGGCGTCTGATTGTCCACTTGGGTAATGTCTCCCGAAGCCCCATTTAAAAAAACGGTGACAATTTTATCGCCCATCACATCCTTGATCACTTTTTCCAGATACCACGGATAGTTCGCCGAGATTCCTCCAGGACTCGTCGTCGCGTGACAGGCAAAGTTCACTACGCAGCCCAGAATCTCCCCGCTCTTTTTGTCCCACACCCCGATCACCCCTACTTCGGGATCAATCGGCCCCGCTGGCTCCAACATGTCGGGGTTGCCATAACGTGGATGTGTATGGGTCTGCCCATTTTTCATGCGAAAGCGGCGATTAAAAGAAACATTCGGCTCATGTCCGCTCGCAAAGCCCACTTCCACTGCGGTTTTTTTCCCATCCGCAGCAACGATGACATCCACCAGGCGCCGCTCCACCTCTTCCAGATAACCCGCGTCCGCGTTTGAAGATTTCACATAGGCGAGTTCCTGAACAAACTCATTCGCCTGATCAAATTCACCTGGCAAAATCATTCCCGTCGGCCCCGATGAATGGGAATGCGAGGCTCCGATCAATACCGAGCCAGGTTCGATGCCGCACATTTCCTTCACCTTCTTGCGCACGTTCTCGACATTCACCCGTCGAATCACCAGCGCGTCGATTCCCACCAACGCGATGCGTTTTTTTCCGTCATCAAATACCACCGCACGCACTTTGCAGGGATCGTGCAAAAAGCGGTTGTAGGATTTCCCATAGCCGCCGGGCTTTTCCATTCCAATCGCCGGAGTGATATCACGCTCCGCAAAACCAGCTTTCACTGGAGCGCCGGAAACCGGTGCCAACAAAAGCGTAAAGCCTAAAAAACCACTCAACAACCATAGATGCTTTTTCATGATTTTAAGCTCCAATCTCGTTTCATTCCTTACGCAGGGAACGGTGGTTTCTAACCACCGAAAAATTATAGTTATGGGCGCTTGGAAAGCGCCCCTCCTTGTTTTCTATCCCGATATTTAAATTTCACTTCCCTCCGGCCAGTTTTTTCGCCTGCTGCTGACTTTCTGCCGTCAGCTTGCTCAGCGGGTAAGTAATTTCTTTTCCACCCTTCAATTTCAACACCACTCCTTTATCCGACAAGCTTACAAAAACTGCCTTTATTGTCTGACCTGTTAGGTTCGTCCAATTTTGAATCTCTCCCATCTTCTTATCCCCTCCCGCATCTCCGGCCATCTTGGCTCCTTCCGCGATCCATTTGCCGATCAACTTCAACTGCCCCTCGCTCACCGGCCCGTCTCCTCGACGAAGCGGCGGCATACCGTCGGGATGATTTTTAGTGCCCTGCTCGACCTTGATATACATCTCGCTCTTGGCAGGATTGCCGGGGATAATCACCGAGTCCTTGCCCTCCTTGATCCACTCCGCAACCACCTTGGAACTATCCCACTGCAAACCCTTCTTGGCTTTCGGCCCGGAATGGCACTTATAACATTTTTTCTTAAGTATCGGTTGGATGTCCGTTTCGAACTCCAAAGCCCGGCTCAATACCGGGAACAGCAGGATACAAGAGAGGGTGGTAATAAAAAAAAGTCGGTTAATCATGGTCAGCAATAGGTCAAACAGGAAAGCTAGCCACAAAACAGGACGAGAGATACGAAAAAAAGACTTTTTCGCGAAGTTTTATGAAATAAAATTCTGCCCGTCAACTCCGAACCCACTACCGCTCGCCCACCCAAGCCCGAAGCCATAGACACCGCTGATCTTACGACCAACCCCAAGCAAAAGCTCGCACCAAACCCCGAAGGAGTGCCCCTATGTCAGCCCAGGGCATCGCCCTGGGAATACCATCACCCATACAACCAGCGCCAACGGCGCGGCCCTAACCCGAAACGTCAATCCTTTTCAAACTTTTCCGTAATTCCAAACATCGCCGCAAACGCTGATGTTTTTGGCAACTGCCCGGTTTCCCCACGAACATAAATTTCAGAAATATCACCATCCAAAAACAACGCATTCTCGCATCCCAACTTTTTGAACAACATCGCAAAACCATAAAGATTAATCCGGCCAAACTTGCCGAGCTCACTCCGGTCCGAACAAGCGAACACAATACGCCCCTTCTCATCAACCCCCACCCCATTGCGAAGCAGTAAATTCAATGAAGACTCAATACCCTCAAAAGTATTATAAAACTCCCCCTTTTCGTTCTTCCAAAACAACTCGAGTTTTTCCTTAGCCGGATCGATCCGATAAACCGTAAACTTTGCACCCCGGAATTTGACCTCTTCTCCCCAAAGCAACGGCACAAACAAAACACTTAGGAAAAAAACCAAGCAA
Organism: Verrucomicrobiota bacterium; assembly: GCA_013152075.1. GTDB lineage: Bacteria > Verrucomicrobiota > Verrucomicrobiia > Verrucomicrobiales > DEV007 > JAADHD01. The sequence continues at coordinate 5,439 of JAADHD010000201.1, forward strand.
ACCCCTCTCCACCCAAAACTCTTTTCTACATTCGCGTTCATTGGCGTCAATTCGCGGTTCTCCCCCTCATGTGATCACCTTATACTGATCCATCGCCTCTTCCACGTCCTGCCCACCACGAAACAGCGTATTGCCCGCAAACAAAGCGGACGGGTCAACCCCTTCGGCATCCTCCCAATCGCTCTCGCTCACCTGCCCACTCTGCCCATAAGCCTCCAGCGGATTACCATAAGTCACCCGTTCGATGGTCTCCATCGTCGTGCCGTTTTCCTTCAAAACCGCAGCCGTTTTTGGCACCGCCAGCGCATCGCTGATCCCCCAGTCCGCCGCGCTGTCGACGATGATTCGCTCGCCGCCATACTCACGCAGGATTTCCACCAAGCGCTCATTGCCAAGTTTGGTGTGCGGATAAATCGTAAACGCCGCCCAATATCCGCGATCGAGAACCTCTTTCACACTCTCCTCATTATTGTGATCAATGATCACCCTCGCCGGATCACATCCCGTATCTTCCAATACATCCATGGTTCTCTTGGTGCCCGCTTTTTTATCACGATGCGGCGTGTGAATTTGAATCGGTAAATCCGCCTCCACCGCCATCCGCGCCTGGATGCGCAAATACTTCTCTTCAAGCGCCGTCTGGTCATCAAAACCAATCTCCCCGATACCAACCACCCCCTCCTTGCAAATATACAAAGGCAACAACTCCATCACTCCGTCAGCGAGTTTTTCATTATTCGCCTCCTTCGGGTTCAGACCAATGGTGCAATAATGTTTGATCCCAAACTGACTCGCGCGAAAACGCTCGAAGCCAATCAGGGTATTAAAATAATCCTTAAACGACCCAACTTCCGTCCTCGGTTGCCCCTGCCAGAATGAGGGTTCGATCAAAGCCACCGTTCCCGCCGCCGCCATGCGCTGATAATCATCAGTCGTTCGCGACACCATATGCACATGTGAATCAAAAAATTTCATCTCAAAAATAGTGGGTGGTTATTTCTTATCGCTCTGCTGGTCATTGAATACAGAGAACTGAGCGTTGCCATACTTCCGGCCCACATGATCCCAGGTCAAAGTTCCCGCATTAACTTCTTCAATCAAATTCGGAATTTTATCACGCAGCGGTTTCAATCGCCCATCACTTCCAGCCACCACCAAAGCCACCGCTTCCCGCTGACCCGGCTCCTCTGATTCGACCAGACGTTTCATGTCCTCGACAATCTGATCACTGAGTTCACCCTGACACGAGCGCCACAACTCCGGCGACACCCAGCGTCCCGCTGCCCATCGTTCATGGGCGAGATCGGACATCGACACGGCCAAATTGGCATTGGCCCGCTCATCCACACCCACAATTCGAAACACCGGGCGACTGATAAACAAAGCTTTCAGCACCATTTGGTTCCAGGCTTCATCCGAAAAATGCTTCGCCGGAAAAGGATTGCCCAATGCGATGGAGTCAAATACATCGACGATGTTGGTGCGCAAACCGTCAATCGCCAGCTCCACCAGTTTTTCACCTCCCGGCAATAGCGGCAAAGCAGAATAGATCGCCGCCTGCTCTCGCAAATCCGCCGTGCCCAGCAATTTCCCCAGCGTCTCGTTAAAAACTTCCTCACCCTGCTCTGCCAATACCAACAACAAAATCACCCGTCCCAAGCGAAACTGATCCCAGCCTTCAAGCGTGAATCCAGGAACCTCAGCACCAAGCTCATCCGCATCGCCATCCTGAAGCGTCAAAGCCCCCTTTTTATCAAAACGGCGCGACACCCCGCTGAAGGCATAATAAAACGAACGCTGCACAAAGTCCGCGCGTTGCGCCGCACATTCTTTTTCCAGCCAATCCATAGCTTCCAGAGAAGCGCTACGCTGCAATATCTCCAGCAATTTTTCTTCGAGGGTCATAACAAGGCCCTCAACTTACGAAGACCATCCGAAAATTCAAACAGACATTCTCCGGTGTATACATAAACCAATCTCAACTCGATTTCCTTTACTTTCACCATATTGATTCAATCCCTTTCGTGTTTTTTGTGTTTTTCGTGGTTAACTTTCTCCCACTCTTTCCCTAAACCCCGGAGCCACCCTCTTCCCCGATGCCTGCTCATACGCATACGCCACTCTCAACAACACCGGTTCCGACCACGCCCGCCCAAAAAATGACACCCCCACCGGCAAGCCAAACACCTCACCCATCGGTAGCGTAATATTGGGATACCCCGCCCGCGCCGCTGGCGAAGAACTCCCTCCCCCTCCTTTGCGATCCCCGAACACCGGATCCGTCACCCAGGCCGGTCCACCGGTCGGAGCCACGATGGCATCCAATTGCAACTCATCCATCACCCGGTCAATCCCTTCTTCCCGTGCCCCTTCCAGACTCCTCTCCAGCGCCTCGATATACTCCGCGCTCTCCAGGCCACCTTTGCTCTCAGCCAGTTCCAATATTTCCTGCTGAAAATGAGGCATGGTCTCACTCTCGTGCTCACGATTAAAAACAATCACGTCACTGAGACTTTTGACTTTCACCTTTTCACCACTAGTCGCCAGATAACGGTTCAATCCCGCTTTAAACTCATAAAGCATGATCGTAAAAGAATCCCCGCCGCCACCCTTTGCCACTTTCCCCTCGACCTCGACCAACTCCGCCCCCTGCTTTTCCATCACTTCAAGCGCCTCCCCCATCAAGCGATCTACCTGATTATTAAACCCCATAAAATCCTTCCCCACTCCAATGCGCGCACCCTTCAATCCATCACTCTTCAAAAACGGCAAATAATCACGATGGCTTTTCTCCTGACTTTCCAAGGTTCGCGCATCGCCATCA
>JAADHD010000007.1 GCA_013152075.1 Verrucomicrobiota bacterium
CATCAATGGGTTGGGAACGTGCTCTCATTGATTCGCAAATTTAACATCCCTCAAAACCTGAACCGCATGCCGTGTTTCAATTTCCTTGTGCTGTTTTTCCGCCAACCCTCCAAGATGCATCAAGCAACTCATATCAGCAGAGACCAACATGTCCGGCTTTTGCTCCAGCGCACTGTCCAACTTCACCTGCCCTATTTCTCCAGACAGATGCGGAAAGGTCACCGAAAAAGTCCCGCCAAATCCGCAGCACTGTTCCGGCGTTCCGACCTCGAGCAGTTCAAGCCCTGAAATCGAACCCAGCAAAGTCTCCATCGCCGCTCCGGTATCAGTCCCACGTGTGTGACAGGAATGATGCAGAGCGATGCGCTTGTTCAATTCTCCCTCCCACTGCTTTACCCCAAGACCATTCACCAGAAAATCAAACAGCTCCCAGGTCCGGTTTGCCAGGCTTTCGATTTTTTCCGTATCCGCCTTGTCCTCGAACAACAGTTGATTGCCGTGAAAATGCATCGCCGCACAGGAACCCGATGGCACAATCACCGGCAGATCTCCTTCAAAAACATCCGCTGTATGGCGAGCTACCTTTTCAGCCACTGGAAAATCGCCCGAATTAAAAGCGGGCTGCCCACAGCAGGTTTGCGCCTCGGGAAAAATCACTTCGCAACCGACCGACTCCAATACCTCCACGGTGGCCCGCGCCATGTCGGCAAAAAACACGTCCGACAAACAGGTCGCCATCAGTAATACCTTACGACCTGCCGGCCTTAATTTTGGGTCATCCATTTGTGAGAGTTTATTTACCATCCAAACTCAACGCGCAAAAGCTATTCAGCAAGAGGCTAATTCACCGGAGCCTTACTTCCTCTGAGTTTCTTGACGACCAGGACAATCAGCACGGCAGCAACAATCAACAGCGACACACCCAATACCGGACGGTAGAACACCCAGGCAATCGCAATCGTAACCAGCGACAAACACGCTGCCAGCAGGAAGGCGATGATGCCCGTGCCAGCCCCAACGATGCTACCTAGGATCGGAATCACGTCAGCCAATACCGATGCCAGTTTAAAAATCATATTCAAGCCAACCATCATCAGAATGAAACCCACGACGCGCAAAATCCAGGTGAGGTTACTGTTATCGGCCTCAGCTTTCTCAAACATTTCTTCAGCCGAATGACTGCCGCTTTGCAGGAGTTCAACGCCTCCCCCATTACTGGCTTTGTAAGGAACAAAAGATTTTCCCTTCTGGACAGAGACCACGCTTATTTCCAGCGGATTCACCGTTGCAAACGCAACTCTCAAATCTCCTACCGCAGGTGCACCCGGAGCTTTGCCTATGTAAAGACCGCCATTCACAACCTTCACACCTTCTTTCATTTCTTCTGACAATTCCCCATCTTTACCAAGCGAAAGAGGTTCAAAGGAATTTATCATTCCAATCAATGCCGATGATAATATAAAATCTCCAAAATCCACTTTTTTGGCCTGCCAGCTATCTGTCGTATAAGGCATCGAAGATGGATTTTGAGGCGCTTCCGGATCTTTGAATTTACTCGAATCAATAACACTTTCATACCAGCCCTTGGAGTAACTGTAAGTAGTTATCGTTTCTGTTCCGCCTCCCAACTTTTTTTTGGTTTCGCTGTTAGGTGTTTCCTCCCACTGATACATTTCCACTGTTCTTTTTACTTTCAGCGCTTTTGCACCAACCCCAAAAACCGGATCCTTCAATTCCTCTTCGGTAGTTGCTTGCCCAGTCAGATGAATCAGCTTTCCCTCATTACCCGTATCCACTTGATTCACTGCCACAGAAACCACCTTCCCGCCCCCCTCTTCTAAGGCCTTATGTCTATCGACCGCTCGCCCCTCATTCCAGAACAGCAATACGAACGATGCAGCGAACAATATCAGACCAAACAAAATGCCTTTGAAAGCATTGCCCAAACGACTGAACCAAGATTGATTCGACACTTCTGTAAATACACCTGCCATAATAATTATCTGTTTAGTCTCTTCTTACCTTCAACCATTTATTGCACAGGTTTTTAGAAAAAATTCAAGTTCTGATTCATTGGAATTGAAAATCAGGCTCAACTACAAAAGAAACGCATTTTTCCAGTATTCGAAATCTCTCAACTGACTGTTGCGACGGCCCGATTCCTCTGCCACCTTGCTCATATAATCCTGTTCATATCATGACAAGCACCCATCGCCGCATCGCCGTTTTTGCTCTACTGGCCGCATTCACCTCGATATTATCGAGTTCGACAGCGGCCGCCACTAAAAAGCCCAATGTGGTCTTCATTCTGAGCGACAACCATGGAGCCTGGACGTTGGGTTGTTATGGAAACAAAGATATTCGCACCCCTCATATCGACAAAATGGCAGCCGAAGGGGTTCGTTTCACCAACGCTTTTGCCAACAATGCCGTTTGTTCCCCGACTCGTGCGACCTATCTCACCGGCTTGATGCTCTCTCAGCACGGGGTGCACAATTTCCTCCACGGCGGCAATCTCCAAGTCGGCCCTGACCAACGCAACACTCTGGCCGAGTTCACTTCACTTCCCGAAGTTCTGAAAAAAAACGGTTATTCCTGCGGGCTGGTTGGCAAGTGGCATCTTGGCAATAATACCAAAAACAACGAAGGCCTGGACGATTACTGGATCACCATGCCTGCCGGTGGCACCTCAACTTTTCACGGCGCCCAAGTCATTGAAAACGGCGAAACCCGCAAAGAGCCCGAATACCTGACCAGCTTCTGGACCAAGCACGCGCTAAAGTTTATTGACCAAAGCGCCAAGGATCCGGACAAACCCTTTTTCCTCTTTCTCGCCTATAACGGGCCCTATGGACTTAGTCGATATCAGCTGAAATCATCCGGCAACCGTCACGCAAAATTTTATGCCGATAAGGAAATGCCTTCCTTCCCTCGCGGCGTCATCCATCCGTGGGAATACAACAACCGTGAATATTTTGGCAATCCAGTCAGCATTCGACGTTACGGCGAGGAGTTGAGCGCTGTAGATGATGGCGTTGGCGCGGTGATGAAAAAGCTCAAGGACCTCGGCCTTGATGATGACACCCTGGTAATTTTTGCTGCTGATCAGGGATGGGCAGGAGGACAACACGGCTTCTGGGGAATGGGCGATCACACCCGCCCGATCAATGCCTTTGATTTCTCAATGAAGATCCCGATGATCTTCAGACAACCGGGCAAAATCCCTGCCGGAAAAACTCCGGACATCCACGTCACCAATTATGACTTCATGCCCAGTGTCTTGAGTTATCTGGGCATGGCTGATCAAATGCCGACCGAGCCGAAGTCACCGGGCCGGGATTTTTCCAATGCCCTGCTCGGCAAGAAAACCGATAAGTGGGACAACACGGTTTTTTACGAATACGAAAGCCTGCGCTGTGTGTGCTCCGGTGATTGGAAATACATCGAACGTTTTGAAGACGGTTATGACGAGCTGTATAATTTAAAGAAGGACCCAGGCGAACTTCACAATCTGATCGACTCCGAAGAGGCCCGCACAAAAAAAACTGAGCTCAAAAGCAAACTTGATGAATTTTTTGCTATCAACAAAGTGGACAAATACGACCTCTGGAATGGCGGCGTATCCCAACCCAAAACCCTGGTCTGGGGAAAAGAAGCCAAGCAGCGTCTCGAAGCCAGACTCGCCAGCGGAAAAGGCACGATCCCAAGTGTTTTTGATCCTTCTTTCAATCCTCCATCCATCACTCTCCCAAATGGTTACATTGCCGAAGTGGCAGCAGCCCCGCCGCTGGTAGAACGCCCTATGATGGCGACCTTCGATGAGTTCGGACGTTTGTTTGTCTGCGAAAGTTCCGGGGTCAATCTGAATGACAAAGAACTCGACAAGGAAAAGCCCCACTCCATCAAGCTACTCGAGGACACCGACAACGATGGCATTTTCGACAAATCCACCGTCTTTGCTGACAAGATGACTTTCCCGCAGGGCGCTCTATGGCTACAGGACTCCCTCTATGTCATGTCACCACCCAGCCTGTGGAGATTGGAAGACACCACCGGTGATGGCGTCGCCGATGTTCGGGAAGAACTGGTGACTGGTTTTAAATATACCGGTAATGCCGCTGATGTTCACGGCCCCTTCCTGCACCCGAATGGTCGTATCTACTGGTGTCACGGCCGCAAAGGACACACCGTTGTAGATACTGACACCGGGCGAACTGTATCTGACAACAAAGGCGCGCGAATCTGGTCCTGTTTTCCAGACGGCTCGGATATCCAGGTTCACGCAGGTGGTGGTATGGACAATCCGGTCGAACTCGATTTCATGGATAATGGTGACATCGTCGGCAGTATCAATCTCTTCTACGGTCGTCCCCGAGGCGACACCCTGACTCATTGGATTCACGGCGGCGTTTATCCGCGTTATGACCAACAATCTGTAATCGACGAATTCAAACGCACAGGACCCCTGCTGAAAGAATTTCATAATTTCGGCCACGTAGCTGTCTCAGGCATGATGCGTTATCGATCTGGTTCCGTGAACCCTGACTGGAAGGATAACATCTTCACCACCCATTTTAACACCCAGCAAATCACCCGAACGATAATCAAACAGGAAGGTTCTACTTACGCATCGGTGAAAACTGAACCATTCATTAAGATCAACGACCCCGGAGTTCACATCACCGACGTGCTGGAAGATCCCAATGGTGACTTACTTGTCATCGACACCGGAGGCTGGTTTCGTCAAGGCTGCCCGAATTCACAGGTGGCTCGTCCGGACATTTCAGGAGCTATTTATCGAATCCGCAAACCAGGATTGCGGGACAAAAAAGCTGATCAATGGGGCAACAAACTCGACTGGAAAAAAGCCAGTTTCGATGAAGTGGTGCACCGTCTGAACAACGATAGCTTTTCTATTCGCGAAAAAGCCAGCGCCTGGTTGGCTGAAAGAGGAGAACCTTCGATCCCCGCACTTGCTGAGGGATTGGAAAGCAACGACCCCGTCCTACGTCGGAATTCTGTGTGGGCTCTTTGTCGCCTGCCCTTCACTCAATCACGCGAACTTTCCAGAAAGATGCTAAACGACCCGGATGAATCCGTTCGTCAGGCAGCCGCGCAAAGTGCCGGGATCAATAACGATCGACGTGGAGTCGAAGCTCTTGTCGAGACGCTCAAAAACGACACCGCCCCAGTCGCTCGCACGGCCGCCGCATCACTGGGAATGATCGGCAACAAAAAGGCTGTGCCCGGCATTCTCGCTGCCCTTGATCGCGAAATGGACCGCCATCATGAACATGCCTTGATTTACGCTCTGATAGAAATCAACGATTACACTGGCACGACTGAAGCTCTGAAGTCCGAAAACCCGTTGCTTATCAGTCGGGCTTTATGGGCCCTTGATCAGATGGACTCGTCCAAACTGAAAGCGAGTGATGTTTTGACTTTGCTCGACAAAGGCGATGAACGTTTGGGGCTAACCGCCACCCAAATTGCAAAACGCCATCCGGAATGGGACGGAGCCATTGCCAATCGTTTCTTCGAGTGGCTCGAATCGGACAAAACATTGACGGCCGCCCAACAGCAAACGATCACCATGATCTCCCCGGCTTTTATCAACACGCCCCCATTGCACCCGGTCATCGCTCACCTGCTCAACAGCAATGATAAAAACTACCAAAAAATCGCTTTTGCAGCCATCGAAGCCAGCGATCAGGCCCCATTACCCGAGACTTGGATACCCGCTTTCAAAGTTGCACTTGAAGGCAAAGACCCCAAGCAACTCATCGCCGCTCTCAACTCACTGACAAAAATCAAAACCGATGCCTTTGATGAAAATCTCCGCACCATCGGCTCCGACACCCAGCAAACGACAATGATCCGTATCCGTGCGCTACGTGCGGTTTCCACTAAGAACGCCGTTTTGCATCCCGCTGCATATACACTACTCAAAGGGCTACTCCAAACAGACTCCAGCCCCTTTCAGCGATTGGAAGCTTCTCAAATGCTAGGAAGCTCCAAGCTCACTAAAGCCCAGTTAATCGAAATTGCAGGACTAACCGTCAATGCCGGCCCCATGGATCTACCTCATTTGATCAAGGCTTTTGAAAAACAGCGCAACCCGGAGATCGGAATGGCGCTGGCTAAAGCCCTCCCGAAATCTCCCGGACTGGGCGCCATCAAAGCGACAGAACTTCAACGACTGTTCACCCATTACGGAGCGGATGTGACCAAGGTATTTCAACCGACTCTCGATGACTTACTGGCTAAAGCGGAGCAACAGACGGAACGCCTGGCCGCCATCGAACCTGAGCTCGACAAAGGCGATGCAAAGCGTGGGAAAATCGCCTTTGCGGCTGGCAAGGGCGCTTGCATGACTTGTCACAAAAGCGGCGATATCGGGCGCGCGATCGGACCAGAACTCACGCACATAGGCCGCATTCGCACCAAACGCGATTTGCTCGAATCCATCCTATACCCCAGCGAATCTCTCGCCCGTGATTTCGAATCTTTCTCGGTCACGATGAAAGACGGCATGTCCTACTTCGGCTTGATTCAACGCGAAACCGCTGACAGTATTTACCTCACCGATCCGGCCGGCAACGAAGTCGCCCTGCCTCGCGCCAATGTGAAATCCGTGTCCCCCGTTCCAGTTTCCATCATGCCACAAGGCCTGGAGCAGGCTATAACCCGTCAGGAACTGCTGGATCTCATCGCGTTCCTGAAAGCGAGCGAGTGAAGAAAATAACTCGCCGCAGGTTGACGCGCTGCCTTCCCTGCCCGAAATAATAAATAACACGCGTTGTGCGAAAAATTGAGACTATTCCGAAGCGTGCTGCGCATTCCAGAGTTCGATTTCTCTCAGTCTGGCCTTGGCTTCAATGATGTCCATATCCTGCCTTTCCCGGTTCTCAAAAGAGCTGATATTTTTATACCCCGCAGCTTCCAACATCGCTAACGCTTTCACAAAGCGATCCGCGACTCTCGCTGGTTGATGGGCATCCGAGCCTAACACCACAGGAATGTCTCGCTGTTTCATCATCGCCAGAATAGAGGGTCCGGGATTCATTTCCGGCACGGTCTTATGTATGCCCGAAGTATTCAGCTCCATTGCGATACCCGTAGCGGCGATCCGATCCAATGCGCTTGCAATCACTGGCATCGCACGGGACAAATCCCAGTCTTCCGGCGAAGCATTTTTCACCAAATCCGGATGAGCTAAACAATCAAACAAACCGCACTCCGCTGACTCTGCCAGATGCTCAAAGTACTGGCAATGAAATGCCCACATATCTCCATTGAAAAAAGCCGCCTGATATTCCGGAGTATGCCAATGCACTGAGCCAAGGATGTAATGGAAATCCGCTGTTCCATGAAGCTGCTTAAGCCACTCTTCCATCCCTGGGAAAAAATCACTTTCCAGTCCCAAGCGCACCTCAAAACCCTCTGGCGCAGAATCCCTGGCTTCTCCCACCAGTGCAATATAATCCCAAATTTCATCCGGATCCATGCGCACATGATGAGAAAATCGATCTGGCATCGGACTGTGGCAGGTGAAAATCACCCCATCAAGACCAGCCTGATGACCTTGGTCGACATACTCCCAAAGATAGCCCTCAGCATGTTTACACAGCTCCGTGTGCATATGTGAATCAAACAGCATGGAAAGCATTATCTACAAAATGCCCGACTAACCAAGCAAAATCTCGACTGTTTTTACGCAAAATTTACCTCAATTTAGCCCCAATCCCCAACTCCAACGCCATCCTCCTTTGCAGACAACACTTCGCTCGCAATAAAACTAACGCAGATTCACGCCAGCACATCTTCGATCACATGTCCGTGAACTACCGTTAGATGCTCTAAGCCATTGTGATAAAAAATCAAAATCTAAAGGTCCACCCCACCTTGGCCACCAATTCACTCGAGAACTGTTGGAAATTCCCATCTTCCACATCAAAACCCTGGTTCACTACCAGATAGAGATCACTGCCCGGATTTACAATGTAGCGCACTCGACTGTTCACTCCCAGCTGATCCGAGATATTGTCATACTGAATAATAGAATCCCACGACAATCTCGTGCTGGGTGTGATGCGAACCCCCAGCGATCCAACAATGGTCTCGAATTCCCCCTGATCCAAACTGATGTCATTATAAGAACCTCCCACACTAAAACGCAAATAGCGGGACGCCCTCCATATTACATCCGTGATGAACGATTGCCGGTAAAAAACTCACCCGTAGAAAAATTCATCTCGAGCCCCAGCAGGCGAGCCGTGCTTGTCTGAAACCCAAAATTCAATCGACGGGTAGCATAATCTCCGATGGGGATCACTACGCCTTCATTGATCTCAAACTCTTCAAACAAAACCTCTCTACCCAACTCAGGGGAAATGTAAAAGGTATCGCCCGCTGCCGTAACAAAATCAATGGACGGCACATCCAGTCTCTCAGATTCAATTTCTCCACCCGGAGAGGTGTTTAATTTCACCCCAAACCCGAAATCAGCCTGCTGCAACCAGCTGGAATTCGGAAAAATACGATATCGCGTAAAATTACTAATCACGCCCCCGTCCCGTTGCACAAAGCCCATGGCCGGGCGAAAAGTCTCATCAACTTGTTCCAACTCTAATACGAATAAAAAAGGTGTATTGGTGTAGTCAAAACGAACACCGTAAGAATTCCCGCTCTCCCCATTTCCCTCACTCCCCATGGCCCACAAGTAAACTTCCAGGGCATTGTCTCCTATCCAATTCCTGTCCTTGTNNNAAGAAAATCAACGCCACCGAGCGCGTTGTTCCCGTTCTCTCTGGGATCACCATAACTCCCCACCACTCCCACTTGGGATTCCTCTCCCACATCGTAGGTGAAACGCCCCATATACGACTGATCCCTATTTAAACCACCCCGGCTATCCAAACCTACGCCCAGCAAACCAATTCCAAATTTGCCTATCCGTCCGGTCACTTTTGCTCCGCCCAGGATATCCACTTTCTCTCCATCTGCCGACAATCCAATGGTTCTCGAGTGAAACGCCAGCGGCGATCTACGTTGACCTCCAAACTCAAAGTATTCCGCCCCTTCCAAAAAAAAGTCCCTCTGCTCGGGAAAGAACAAAGGGAAGCGAGTCAAATTCACTCTTCGCGCATCCACCTCAGCTTCAGCAAAGTCCGTATTGACTGTCAATGTTGCCGTTAGGTTGGAAGTTATTTGGTAAAAAACATCCCCCCCGGGGTTCAAATTATAATCCCCTCCTATGCTCTTATTCTTACCTTTGTTATTTTTCCACCGGCTGGATAGGTAGGGTTTCACATCTATCCCGAGCCCCTTCTTAACATCTTTTAATCCGAGTAACACCCCCGCATCTTCCAACTTGAAAAATCCCCGGTTTCGCACGGCTGCCGTCCAACGTAACTGCTCTTGGCGACGCGGTATCCACCTGCCAAAATTTATCCCCCAGTTCATTTGTTCCGGATCAAAAGACAAACTACGGAAAGGAATCACCATTTCAGCTGACCAACCTTCGCTGTCAATGTGACTGGCACCATTCCAGATTGCATCCCATTCCATCCTCGGCCGATTTCTGCGTGGATCAATCTTGCCATCTCCTTGAGCTCCGTTTGCGTTAAGTCTGAAATAGAAACCCTCTTTCCCACGTCGAAAAGGGTCCAGCACAACGAATACGTAATCGTCCGCGCCCACAGGTGCGTCCCATTGCATCACCGATCGATTGATGCCTTTAATCTGACTGTCAAAACATCGGAACGAAATGTAGAGATTTTTATCGTCAAAACAGACACGAACCACAGTTTTTTCAGTCGCAGGAGCTCCTTCGTCGGGATTGCGTTGAGTAAAGCTATCTACCACCTGGGCATTTTTCCAACAGGCGTCATCAAGCTTTCCGTCGATTTTTGGAGCAAGCTCGACGGAGCTGATTTTAAGCCGCGGAGCTTCATCCGCAGCCAGCAAACTGCCTGCCACCCCAGCCAAAAGTATAACGAGAAAATGACCGCTTTTTAAAAAAAACGTTTTTAGGGGGATCCGCCTCAGCACAACAAAAAGACGCTACAACAACCTTCGCTCCCTTTCAATGCAACCCTAATAACGAAAGGCCGTCCCTTGACAAAACGCTTGCACCCGCTATCTACCAATCTCATGACTAAGAAGACAAAATCTGACACCCAGGAATTCCAGGCCGAAGTCCAGCAATTGCTGGATATCGTGATCCATTCGCTCTACACCGATAAAGAGATTTTTGTTCGTGAACTGGTGTCCAACGCAGCAGATGCCCTGGAAAAACTGCACCACCTGAAG